>NZ_JAVIWL010000002.1 GCF_034314045.1 Glaciimonas sp. CA11.2
TGGCCGATCGTGACCACCGATTCTGGTCTATCGTGACCGACCATTCTGGCGCATCGTGACCGCTCATTCCGGTCTATCGTGACCGATTTCAAGCCCGACCAGAATCGGCGGTCACGATAGCAGAATCATCGGTCACGATACCGGAATGGTGTCGTACAGCACCGTGATGATGTTACGCATAGAGCAACCGAACGGGTACGCTTCCAGTTTGTCTGGAGACAACGTGCCCGTACAAAGGATCACTATGCGTAAGATAAAAGACGTATTACGTTTAAAACTGGATGCCAAACTATCGCACCAGCAGATTGCCGCAGCACTGGGGATTTCAAAAGGAGTCGTCACCAAGTATGTCGGCCTGGCCGCCGTTGCCGGTTTGGACTGGTCGGCGGTGCAAGATGTAGACGACACCGAGTTGGCGCACCGGCTTTTGGTCACGCCAGAACGGACCCGAGACCATGTCCAGCCAGATTACGCCAGGCTGCATCACGAACTGCGGCGCAAGGGGATGACGCTGATGTTGCTATGGGAAGAGTATCGTGCCGATTATGCCCAGCACCAGACCTATGCCTACTCACAGTTCTGCGTGAATTACCGGCAGTTTGCCAAACAGCTCAAACGCTCTATGCGCCAGATTCACCGGGCTGGCGAGAAACTGTTCATTGATTATGCTGGTCCGACTATCGGTCTCACTGATGGTAGCCGTGCCCACATCTTCGTCGCTGCTCTGGGCGCATCGAGCTACACCTATGCCTGTGCTACGCCGCGTGAGACGATGGCCGACTGGCTCACTTCGACAGCGCGTGCGCTGCGCTTCTTCGGCGGGGTACCGCAGTTGATTGTTCCCGATAATCCGAAGGCTATGATCGCCGACGCCAATCGCTACGAACCACGCAGTAACGACACCGTACGCGATTTTGCGCGCCACTACGGCACCTCCATCTTGCCAGCCCGTCCGCGTCATCCTCAGGATAAAGCGAAGGCCGAATCAGCAGTGCAGATCGTCGAGCGCTGGATCATGGCGCGTCTGCGACATCAGCAATTTAGCAGCGTCCACGAGGTCGATGTCGCCATCGCACCGCTGCTGAGCGTACTTAACGATAAGCCGTTTCAGAAGCTACCCGGTAGTCGCGCCAGTGCGTTTGCCCAACTCGATGTCCCGGCGCTACGGCCTTTGCCATTGCAATGTTATGAGATGGCGCATTTCAAGACTGTCAGGGTGCATAACGATTACCACGTTGAGATCGGCCGCCATCACTACAGTGTGCCGCAAGCCCTGGTCGGTCAGGTGCTGGAAGCCCGGATGACAGCGACGACAGTGGAAATCCTGCATCGCGGTCAACGTGTCGCCAGTCATCCGCGCAACAGTGGCGAAGGCGGGTTCACCACCGACACCCTGCATATGCCGGTGGCGCATCGTGCGCAATTGGAATGGACGCCACAGCGACTGATTCACTGGGGACAGACCATCGGTACGGCGACAGCGGAGGCGGTGACGCGTCTGATGGCCGAGAACAGACATCCCGAGCACGGCTACCGTGCCTGTCTTGGTCTGCTGTCATTGGCCAAGCGCTACGGCAAGCCACGTCTTGAAGCAGGATGCATGCTGGCCTTACAGCTCGGTGCCTGCCAATACCGCCACGTCCGTGACATTCTCAAAAATAACCGTGATCGCACACCGTGTGCCCCAGTTGGCGATTGGGTCAGTCCTGACCATGCCCATGTGCGTGGCCCTGATTACTATCAATGAGGATGTCAACGATGATGATGCATACCACTCTGGCCCAATTGCGGACCTTAAAACTCGATGGCTTAGCGACCGGACTGGAGGAACAATTGACGCAGGCCAGTATGGCGGCGATGAGTTTCGAGGAACGTCTGGCACTCTTGGTTGATCGCGAAGTCCATTGCCGCAATGACCGCAAGCTCCTGCGCCTGCTTAAGAACGCCCACCTGAAATACGCACAAGCGGCGATTGAAGACATTGATGCCCGCTCGGGGCGTGGCATCGACCGCCGTGAAGTGATGAGTCTGGCGCTGGGAGATTGGGTCAGTGCTGGCCACAGCATTCTCATTACCGGACCGACCGGTGCTGGCAAATCGTGGCTGGCCTGCGCACTGGCACAGTACGCCTGTCGGCGCGGATACTCTGCTGTTTATCAACGCGTACCCCGTCTACAGGAAGAACTACGCATCCGGCACGGCAGCGGCAGCTTTGGGAAATGGCTGCTCCAACTCGCCAAGATCGATGTCTTGGTACTTGATGACTGGGGCATGGGCGCGATCGACAGCACGACCCGTTCCGACTTGCTGGAGATGATTGACGACCGGGCGGCAAACAGAGCGACGATTATTACCAGTCAACTTCCTGTTGACCATTGGCATGCCTGGATTGGCGACGCCACTATTGCCGACGCCATCCTGGACCGCATTCTGCAGCGCAATCATCGGCTGACACTGACCGGCGATTCACTGCGTGGCGCAGAACGACCTAAAACCAGCAAAAAGGAGAAAACTATCGACCCATCGTGACCGCAGACATTACAATTTAACCGCGTAACAACATCGCAGGCGCAGCGGTCACGATCGGCCAGAATGAGCGGTCACGTTGACCAGAATACGCACCTATCGTTCGGTGACGCGAAAATACTTTGATTCCAAAGCTGTTTTCGCCTGTTACTCATTTACGTAGGAATCCTTACGGTCCCCCAATATGGTCGAACGGATCTGGTCGAAAGTGGTGGTGGCGATACGCGGCCTACGGACCTCGGTAAAAAGGAAGAAATCTGCGTATATCTTACATGCATTTCTAACGTTATAAAACGAGCTTTCGTTATATTTAAATTGCGCAATAATGGATAACTGCTATTTTTTTGCTATAACAATGCAAGAACGTGATTGGAAATCGGTTTCGGCCGATTGACAGCCCGAAAGGCTACTGAAAATGCCGGCTGCGACCCAGACAGCAAGTGATTGATTTATAAGGGGATTACTGGAGCGACCCCGCTGAAACCCGCATGGATACTAGGGGTGCCTATCGTCGTATATTGCAAGGGAATCAAAAGGACCCCTCATCGCAGCGACGTCTTGACCATCCACCCAGACGCTGCCCGCGCTCGGATCAACTAGGCGATTGATCAGACGGACCAGGGTTGATTTACCCGAACCGGAGAGCCCCATCAGCACAAAAATTTCGCCCTCTTTCACCTCGAATGAAACATCCTGGACACCGACGATTTGCCCTGTTTCAGCAAAAATCTTGTCCTTTGAGTATCCTTTTTTAAGCATACTCAAAGCCGCCCCTGGATTATTCCCAAAGACCTTGTATAGGTGGTCAACCACCACTTTTCCTGATTTCATCAACTGTCTCCTGATTGATCTAAGTCCCAAATATACCGATGCTTATAAAACAATTTCTGTAAAACAAGAAATGCGACTTCAAGACAGCGATTTTCAAGTTGAATCGGGCACTTTATTGCCAGATTTACGGCATCCAAGTGGGATGCCTCGCACGCTGGACGTATTCACCGATTTCCGCGACCCGATGTTGATCAGCATCGGCATGGTTGCCGATTTTGGCGAGGAATTTTATGCGGAAGTGCCCTTTACCGCCGCCGCGTGCAGTGCCTTTGTGCGGGAAGCGGTCATTCCGCTGTTGAACCAGTATCCACATGCCTACTGTCCGGTTACAGAACTTGGTATGCGCATCACGGCATGGATGAAAATCGTCAAGCGCAACAGTGAAGGCGTTGAAATTTGCATCGACTATCAAACCGATTGGGATTTGTTCGCCGACGCGTTAGACAATCGCGTGCCGCCATGGTGCAAGCCGCGCCATGGCGGACGCAATATTAACGAGTTGCTGCGTTACGCGTATCACAAGAAAAATGGTTTGCCAGAACACCACGCGCTCTACGACGCGCAGGCCGCACGCTACGCATTTCGTGAGCGCCCGCCTGTCACGATATAAGAGAAGTCATGCTGATCTCTTTAGACACCGAATTCACGGGACTCAGCCCAATTTTGAACCAGGAATAGCTGCGTCTATCGCCCATCTCAAACCAGAGATGTAAGAAGGCTAAAAACCAGCCCCTATTTGTCGCGACCTGCGTTTGAAAACGGTCCGACCTGCATTCAGCGGTTTTTTCGACCAGAATTAGCTGCGGCCAGCGTCCACCTCAAACCAGAGATAACTGCGAATGAACCTGCAATCAGCCGCGCCGACCTGTATTCCATCGCAGCGAACCAGCAAAAATTGCGACTGCGGCGCGGCCATAAACTCGTTGGTAGAACCAGTTCCTGGACGAGTTTCTTGGATTGAGTTCTTGGACGTTGCGTGCCGGGCATGGCAATCAGCGTGCACTGGCGGCTACCACGTCCAAGAAACCTCCGGTTTTTGCACTTTATCAAGCATGGCGCAGAATGTGTTCAGCAATCAGCTTGATCCGAAGCGATGGCTCATCGTAGTCGAGATCAGTTGCCGTAAAGCGGGAGCTTCCTTGCACCTGTGGTCCATTCAGCAATTTTCTCCGGGTGGGCTTTAAGATAGCGGCTAATCGCGCCATCGTAATCCGAACTCGCGTTGGCCTCAGCCATAATCGTCTGCAGGTCGGACAGCGGCAGCTTGTAGTGTTCAAGGAAATCCGCTGCGCGCGGGAAATCTTTGCGGAAACCTTTGCGAGAAAGCGCGTGTACGCCTTCGGCCCCACCCAACGAGGCCTTTGGATCCTCCAGATACCGTAGCTTCCATTTTCCGAACATCCAGTGAGGGGTCCAGCCCGTGACGACGATCCAGTCATTTTTTCGCATAGCGTGATCAAGTGCGATGGTCATCGCGGCCGCACTGCTGGGGACTAGCTTATAGTCCGCCAAATTGTAGTTTTTGATCGTTTCCTCGGACTTGCGCATCAGGCCAGTGCCGGCGTCGATACCCTGAATTTTTTCATTAAGCTTGCGCCGTACTTCGGGCTTCGCCAGGTCGGCGATGGTTCTGACTTCGTTCAAAGGAACATAGTCGGGTACGACCCAGCCGAGACGGCCCTCGTAGATGACGCCGAGATCATCGACACGGTTTTTGAACTTATCCCAATAGGCTGCTTGGGTATTCGGCAACCAGGCCATCAGCATCGCGTCAAGCTTACCTGTAGCAACGCCTTGGTACTGCAGTCCGAGCGCGACAGCCGACATGTCAACTTTGTAGCCGAGTTGCTGTTCGAGAACTTCCTTGGCCATTTTTGTGACAACCTCAGAGTCGGGCTCGGCAAACCAGCTCAGTCGCAAGGCCGTGCCCTCCGCCGCTTGGACGCCGAATGACATGAGCAGCACGCTAGCCAGCGTCAATCCCTTTAGGGAACCTATAAGTTTGAGTATCATTTCATCATCCTTTAGTTAGAAATTCGAATTTCTTGGGTGCTAGCCGGTGTTAGGCTAGTAACTGAGACCGTGTCGGCGTCACTTCCCATGGCGGGATCCAGTCGCCTGCAACGCGCAAAGCCACCCCAGCGTCCTCCTCGATGAGTCGGCAGACGCTCATTTCGCCAGCACGCTCACCGTAACGCTGCTTCGCTTCTTCGAAGCGCGCGTGTGTCGCACGGGTCAGCTCGCAACGTGTGCCGGTTTCATGCAACAATTCTTCGATCAGACCGAGATCTTTGAGACACAGCGCGAGCGGGAAGGACGGATCGTAGTGGCCAGCAAAGATCGATGGTACGTCATGTTGCATCACGAAACTATCGGCGGCACCGCCCTTCATCGCTTCCCACCAAACTTCGGGTTCCAGGCCAGCGACCTTGGCCGCAACCATGGCTTCTCCGATCGCAGCGGCGTGGATCTTCCAGAGTTGATTGTTGACCAGTTTAGCGACGTAGCCGTTGCCGTAGCGGCCGACCTTACGCACCACACCCATCGCCTCAAGCACGGGACGCGTTTTTTCAATGTGTGAATCATCTCCACCTACAAACAAGATCATGTCACCACGGATTGCTGAATCAACAGAACCAGTAACTGGCGAATCAATCGGAAATCCACCAAGCGCGATGAACTCGTCGGCAAGTTTCCGCATCAGAGAGGGACTGCTGGTGGTCAGATCGATCCAGTGCTTGCCTTTAACATCGGTTTCGAAAAAACCACCCACTCCGCGAACCACTTGCTCAATCTGCACCGGTCCGAAGACCATACTCACCACGACATCGACGCGCTCGATCAATTCGCGCGGGCTGTCTGCCCAAGCCGCTCCGTTAGCCAACAAGGTTTCAGCAGCTTCCCGGCGCAGGTCATACACGACCATCTCGAAACCTCGCTCCTGTATATTTCTGGCGGCTGGGAGTCCCATGGTTCCTAAACCTATAAATCCTACCTTCATAACATCTCACTCCTCTGGTTGACAGGCCAACATATGCCTAGGAATCAATATAGAATGCCGCTTTGTGACAAGCAAACGAATTGTTGTTATGCTGACGATCACGAAACGTGATGATGGGTGCCATGTTGAAATACCTTGATCTGACCTTACTCCAAGCTTTTGCAGCTGTCGTTGACAGCGGTAGCTTTACGCGCGCGGCCCGCTACCTGTGCCGTACTCAGTCCGCCGTGAGCATGCAGTTGCGCAAGCTGGAGGAGTTGATTGGCAAGCAAGTGCTCCAACGAGATAACCGTCACATAAGATTGACTGAAGAAGGCGAGGTGCTACTTGGCTATGCGCGCCGCATGATCCGCCTGAACGATGAGGCCCTTGCTGCGCTCGGTCAACCGTTCGCCGAAGGCCACGTCAGGCTCGGCATGCCAGACGATTACGCGCAATTTTTTTTACCTGCCGTCCTGACGAGCTTTGCCCATGCTTATCCACGTGTGCAACTGGAAGTAATCGGAGCGCTAAGTGGCGAGTTACTCGACAAAATTGAGGCTGGCGACCTCGACGTGGCCCTCATCACGCGACAGTCGAACCGCAGCTGCGGCCAAATATTGCGCAGAGAGCAACTGGTATGGGCCGGCTCACGTCAACATCTGGTGCACGATGAGGCGCCGGTTCCACTGGCTCTGTTTCCAGAGGGATGCGTATTCCGCGAACATGCGCTGGCTGCACTCGACGCCCACGGACGCCCTTGGCGTGTCGCCTACTCCAGCCAGAGCTTTGCTGGAGGAAAGATCGCCGTATCTGGAGGATTGGCTGTGACCGTGATGGCGCAGAGCATGGTACCGGTTGAGTGGCGGACTTTCGGGCTCGAGGAAAATTTTCCCCCGCTGCCCGAGGTCGAAATCGTTTTGCACCGAGCACCAGGCACGCTACCCACTGCGACGGCACTGTTGGAGGAACAGTTGATCAAAAGCGTTCGGACAGAATTCTGTGGAGCAGCCCCTGAAACATCGGACGCAGTCTGCCACTTGCCGTAGACGAGAGCAGTTAAAACCGGAGGCAGCCATTCGAGCAGATTTGGCGATATATTTATTGTCTCGCGAACAATCAGGGAGGCAATGATGCGGATGTGTGGTGGTCAAGTAATTTCGGACACAACAATAGGTTTTTTTTATGCCATTTTTCGCTCGTAGGCGACGGGCGACAGATTTCCCAATACTGAATTGAATCGCTCGGTGTTATAGAAGCCGACAATGTAAGCAGTAATGTCTTTGCTGGCCTCCGCGTGGTTGGCATATTGGCGTTGCCAGACGCGTTCCATCTTGAGATTGAGGAAGAAGCGTTCAGCAACGGCATTGTCCCAGCAGTTTGCACGGCGGCTCATACTGCAAACAAAGCCATGTTCATCGAGAAGGCTCTGGTAAAGCTGGCTGGCATATTGACTACGGTTCTGTCGCGTTAGCAAGGACAGATCGGATTTTTGGCTGGCTCTTGCCCCGGCCTTCAAACTGGACGGATTTGTCCTGCCAAAGCATAAAACTGGTCGGCAAAAGACATCGCATCGGAGTCTTCCATCATGAGCTGTCCTTTGCGGATCATGTGCATGAGTTCGATGCCGGCCAGGACGTTTCGGGTGGACCGAAATGATTTAAAGTTGAGCATCGGCTTGGTCACACGCTTGACGGCACGATGGTCTTGTTCGACGACATTGTTGAGGTATTTGACCTGCCGAACTACCATTGGCGTGTCCATGCCGGCATTGATCTTATCGATCGCCGCTTTGTTGGCACCGCTTTTATCCATCGTGACTTTTTCCGGGATACCGTTGGTCTGCATGGCCTTGTCGAAAAAACGTGTGGCTGCCGCCTTGTCCCGTCTGGCCGTCAAAAGAAAATCGACCGTCTTGCCCTCCTTGTCCACGGCCCGATAGAGATACTTCCAGACCCCTTTTACGCTAATAGACGTTTCGTCCATTCGCCAGCTGCCGCCAACCGGACGCTTGTATTTGCGGAATACTTTTTCCAGCAGCGGCAAGAATCTGATAGCCCAACGATTGATCGAAGAATGGTCGACAACCACACCACGCTCCTCCATCATTTCCTCAAGATGCCGGTAACTCAAGGGGTAGGCCGCGTACCAGCGGATACACACCAGAATCACGTCGATCGGAAATCGCATCCCTTTGGTATCCAGCATCTCGGTTCGCCTTTTTTCAAAGGAAGAAGTCTACTCGAATGCTTTGATGACTGCGCTTAATGCGACAGAATCAGTATGAGAAGGTCGGCGCCGACTGCGCGCGTGAAGGCGTAGATTACCCACGCTATTTATTACGGTTGTGCGAACTCGAACGTATCGACCGTGAACGCCGCACGATGGAGCGGCGCATCCGTCTGGCCAGGTTTCCGGTGACCAAGAGTCTGGATACCTTCGACTTCATGGCGATGCCAACCTTAAACAAATCCCTGGTGCTCGAACTGACACGCTGTGAGTGGATTGATAAGCGCGAGAACGTCATCGCGTTAGGACCTTCGGGTGTTGGCAAGACGCATACTGCGCTGGCACTAGGATTAGCTGCCTGTCAGAAAGGACACAGCGTTGCCTTTACGACGGCCGCCGCCCTGGTCCATGAACTGATGGAAGCGCGTGACGAGAAACGACTGCGTGCCTTGCAAAAGCAACTGACTAACGTGAAGTTACTGATTGTCGATGAACTGGGCTATGTGCCGTTCACAGCGGTCGGTGCGGAATTGTTGTTTGAGGTCTTTAGCCGACGCTATGAGCACGGTGCCACGCTGGTGACCTCGAATTTACCGTTTGACGAGTGGACCAGCGTCCTCGGTTCGGAGCGGCTGACTGGCGCCTTGCTTGACCGGCTTACCCATCACGTCCACATCCTGGAAATGAACGGCGAATCGTATCGATTGGCCACCAGCAAGAAACGGCAACAGCGCAATGTCAAACCAAACAGCACTGCTGAAAAAGGAGGGGCCAACCCGTAAAAGCAACGACTTGAGGGAACGGGCTACGCTGCGCTGCGCCCGCCACCCCAACTCTGCAGAGTATAGAAATGTGCATTGAAAAGAGAACAATTCAGGGCCTCAACGGCTCTATTTATTAACCCGGATTGGTACACTTTTAACGCGCCATTTGGTACATCTTTACTCCGGCATTGACAACTCAACACATTGACGGCCAATATCACTGCGAAAGCACCGACCTGCAAAAGTATCGACCATCAGGGGAGCCCACACTGCGAATAACAAGGTCTATGACGGCACCACCGCGGAAACCCTCAGCGGTGGTTCATTAATGGGCGTGCAAGCTGCCAATATTGGAAATGTCGCCTTGAACCAGATAACGCGGATGATTTACCAATGATACGACCGCATCGTCTGCACCAATTCTGCCAGCGCGATATCGAGTTCTTTGATAGGCTCATCGATATCCGCTTGGTCGGCTAATCGCTCAATATTCTGCACTGCCTGTATAGTACGTTCGGCTGAAAAAATACCTAATATTCCTCGTAATGTATGTGTACTACAGCGTACTTTGTCGACGGAATGCTGCGTTACTCCGTCCTTTATATGCTGCACGTGAATGGCTGCTTCCACCAAAAATAGCTGCACGACCTTGTCAAAAATTACGTGGTCATCATCAACATCTTTTCGTGTCTTAGCGAAATCTGCAACAGTGAGCGTCCTGACTGTAATTGCGGGCTTATCAATATGAACAGGCCGGCCTAATTTATTCAACTCACGCCATAATGCTTCGGTGTTAATTGGTTTTGACAGATAACTATCCATGCCCGCTTCCAAGCATTTTTCACGGCTGCCTTGCACCACATGAGCCGTCAATCCTATGATAGGTACACGTCCCTGCCTCTGCTGCTCAAGTTCACGTATTCGCATGGTCGCCGCGTACCCGTTTAGTAAAGGCATATCAACATCCATTAGAATCAGATCATATTGCCCGACTTGCCATTTGTCGACGGCCATAAGACCGTTCTCTGCGATATCGATGCTGTGCCCGAATTTTTGTAATAACACTGTGATCAAAGTTTGGTTAACACTATTATCTTCTGCCAGTAGCACATTGATTTTGTGTTTCTTTTCGCGCAAAGAGTGGCGCGGGAGCAACTGCGGTACTTTTCCATATGCTAGCCCGAGGGCCTTCATAATCGCGTCAAGTAAGTCAGATTGCAAATATGGTTTATTTAAATAGGCGACAACTCCCAACTCACTACAACGTATCGCATCGCCCCGCTGCCCATCGGAAGTAAGCATCATGACCGGTGCAATGGCATCTTCATGTTGAGCACGCAGATGTTCAATGACCGCAAAACCATCCATGTCTGGCATTCGGACGTCGAGTAACAGCAACTTATACGGCTCACCAGCATGTTTGGCACGAGCCAGTTCATCTAGCGCCTGCTGTCCGCCAGATACTGAAGTCGGGTGCATTCCCCACAGCCGAGCAATCTCCACTGTAAGTTGACGATTGGTCGAATTGTCGTCAACCACTAACATCCGCATATCCTTCAAATCCACTATTTCATCAGGCAGTAGCGTCTCATGCGGGGTGCTCCCAAGCATGATATTGACAAAAAACGTGGAGCCCTGGCCAACTTTGCTCACTAGTGTGATGGTCCCGCCCATCAGTTCAACGAATCTGGACGATATCGAAAGTCCTAGCCCTGTACCACCGTAGTGGCGTGTGGTCGAGCTATCTGCCTGTGAGAATGAGTCAAAGATTGCCTTGAATTTTTGGTTGGAAATGCCGATGCCGGTGTCGCGAATACTGATGCACAACGACAGCCTGTTGCGATTTGCCGATTGTGTATCCATCGTGACCTTGACCACTATTTCGCCGTGTTCTGTAAATTTGATCGCATTTCCAATTAAATTTACAATAACCTGTCGCAGTCGTCTCGGATCGCCAATCAGTATTCGTGGAATAGCAGGATCAATATCGAGGAGTAACTCCAAATTTTTTTGATGAGCTTGCAAGGCAATCGAACGTGCGGTTTGCGATAGCATGTCACGCAAATCGAATTCAATCTCATCAATATCCATCTTCCCGGCTTCAATTTTGGAAAAATCAAGAATGTCATTGATGATATGGAGTAACGCATCCGCGGAGGACTTGACCAACCCAAGATACTCCTTTTGTTCCTGATTTAACTCAGTATCGAGCGCAAGTTCGGTCATCCCGATAATGCCATTCATTGGCGTACGAATTTCATGGCTCATGTTGGCTAGAAAACTGCTCTTGGCAACGCTAGCGTCCTCGGCAACTTGCTTGGCCTGCCGCAATTGTTCTAAAGATTGATTACGCTCAGTGATATCGCGTGACGAATTGATCAACACAGGCTGTCCGTCCAGTTCATGCGCCATACCGTTAACCTCAACATCAATGAAGGCACCGTCTTTTCGCCTGTGACGTGATAAAAACTGGAATCTCTTGTTAACTTCGAACTGATTCTTTATTACCAGCGTAAGCTCTTCAACAGATAATTGCACATCCCAATGGCAAACATTGCATCCGATGATTTCATCACGCTGATAGCCAAGCATGGCAAAGAAGGAATCGCTCGCCGTGATCAAATTTCCATCAACATCAAGGATATGTATTCCATCGCTGGCATTACGTAAGATCGCCAGATTCTTTTCATTCTGTCTTTCCACATCCTTTTTCGATTGTTCCAATTGCTTGGTTCTTTCTTTGACCTCCTCTTTGATCCTCGATGTATACCCAGTACCAAGCAATAGCAGCGATCCCAGTAATCCGCTACCAAACGTACCCACGGCGAGTAAGGCCCAGCTTTGCCAGTTACGATGCAAAGTCCAATATTTTGGGGTTGGTGCGGTTGCCAGCTTGTAATGGCGGGAACCAAAATTGAAGAAGTAGTCGATTAATTCAGGATGACTTTCCTGATCAAAGTTATCGTAAATAATTTGTTTTTCATCAAGGTCGACAAGCCGGGTGTACAACATAGGACGGGTGTACTGGAGCAGCCTCTCCATAAAATCGCTTATCCGCAAAACGGTTAAAACGATACCTGATTTTGAATCATTTGGCTCTACTGATAACAGTAACAGAACACCTATCTGGTGCTGACGCTCCTGCACCAGTTTTAACGGTGCAGAAATAATTAACGCTCCCGACTGATTGGCCTTACGTATTGCCTGCAATCGTGTCTGACTTGAAGAAAGATCAAATCCTAATGCCAACTCATTACCGGCAAGTGGCTCAACGTAGGTAACCGGATAATATTGGCTGCGTTTTTTTGCTTGCTGCATCGTTCCTTGATCATCACGCTCGCAAATCCTAAACGTTGGTGATTCCTGGCGTTGCGTATCTTCAAAAGACTGACGGTGTATTCCACTGACTTCCGGTGCCCATTCGATTGCCTGTATCATCGGAAAACGGATCAACGACCTTGCCACGAAACGATGAAAACCTCCCCGTGTAATTGGGCTTTTTTGATCATGAGTCATTAAACCTGCCACTTGTTCCAGCAACGATTCCTGCTCCTCAAGTTTGGTTTGAACCTGGCTGTTGACCTGCTGGGAAAGTTGCCGAAAATCATTTAATGAATCGTGATATTCCCACTGACTCGTTTTGAGAAATATCGCGACAAAAATCGTAAATATAAACAGCATAGGTAGCGCCACTGTACCTAAACGTTTTTTCCAAAGAACACGCGGTTCACCGGCCAAGATCATAACCAGAGGGAAAAACACTACGACACCGAGCGTATCGCCTAGCCACCAGCTAGCCCAATTAATGAAAATGCTGCTTGAACCAAAAACACCAAAAGCAAACAGACTGCTCACGGATAGACTGGCACTGATGAGACAAATAGCTGGAGCCAGAAGCATAAAGCGTAAGATTTCCCGGACACGATCAAGGCTAAGCGGGTAACCTATAACTTTCCTGAGCAAACAGCTCCCCACACTAGCCTGCACTACTGACGCAGCGGCAATCGACGCAGCGAGAATCAACTGCATTCTGTCCATGGATTGACCGGCCGAATACGCAATCCATATATTAAGCAGAAGTGCTCCCAGAAAAACGGACGGTAACTGCCGTTTTCCAGCAATAAACAGGACAGCCAGAGCAATTCCGGCAGGAG
Organism: Glaciimonas sp. CA11.2; assembly: GCF_034314045.1. NCBI lineage: Bacteria > Pseudomonadati > Pseudomonadota > Betaproteobacteria > Burkholderiales > Oxalobacteraceae > Glaciimonas > Glaciimonas sp. CA11.2. The sequence goes on from NZ_JAVIWL010000002.1 coordinate 13,485, forward strand.
GGAAAATGGTTGAGGCATAACCGACTGGAAGCGTCAGCAGCATTGCCAATTTACCGCTGATCACATAGGTGACCGTTATTACACAAAAAATAAATAGTGCTCTCATTTTTTCGATAACTTCTTCTGCTGGTTAGGCCAACCGCAATAATCACTCAGGTAAATGATTGAAGGCCGGTCTGTTGTGCGGGTCTCTGTAGCGATTTACGCGCAGAGTCAGCATACATTCGCTTGGTCAAGTCGTTAGACAATGCCAGTCTCGCCCTGGAGAGTTATTCTTCCTTGAAACGAGTGCGTATCGCTACCACTTCATCCCAGTTAAGTAAGAAGGCATCCACGCATGCGGGATCGAAATGATGGCCGGAACCCTCACGTAACAATGCTACGGCACGTACGTCGTCCCAGGCTTTTTTATAGGGGCGTTCGGACGTCAGGGCATCGAACACATCGGCCACAGCGCATATGCGGGCAAAGATTGGAATGGCATCACCGACCAAGCCTTGGGGGTAGCCACTGCCATCGTATTTTTCATGATGTGACAAGGCAATTTGGGCTGCCGCCTGTAAGATAACGGATTGGCTACCATCAAGTATGTTGAAGCCTAAAATCGCATGCTGTTTCATGATTTCAAATTCTGCGGCATCCAGCCGGCCAGGCTTGAGCAGAATGTGATCAGGAATACCTACCTTGCCAACATCATGCATCGGTGTAGCGTTGAACAACATTTGTTGATCCTGCTCCGACAACCCCATATTGGCTGCTATTAGTTTGGAGAAATGGGACACGCGTAAAATATGCGAACCGGTTTCAGGGTCGCGGTAATCAGCCGCCTTCGACAAGCGGATAATAGTTTCCCGCTCGCGCGCTCTTATCTCGGCCGTGGCCTTTTCTACTTCTAAGGCCAAGCAGGTTGCGTTGTCTATTAAGTTTCGCTGACTACGCCGCAACGACAGCATATTGCGAGTACGCGCTACAAGTTCGACCTTATCTATCGGTTTTGAAAGAAAGTCATTGGCACCTGCCTCCAAGGCACGATGGCGGGTTTCGACCTGATCGTTGGCCGTCACCATCAATACAGGGATGTCTTCACGTCCCGGGAAAGCGCGAAAACGACGGATAAACTCAATGCCGTCCATTTCGGGCATCATATAATCAATGATAATTAAATCTGGAACATGTTCAGCACACCATGCCAGACCATCTTGCGGGTTGGTAAATGATTTTGGAACACACCCATCAAATTTACTGATCAAGTGCGATGTCAAAAAAAGATTGACCGAGGTATCGTCGATAACAATGACGTCTAATTTCATGTACTTGTCTCCAGATTTGGAACATTACAAAATAAAGTCTCGGCTAGAGCCATCGGCAGCGATCTCAGTTCAGCGGCCTCCGAATGGCCATCAACATTCCAATAACAGCAGCTCCTACAAGTACGAATACGAGCACAAACACCAGTGACTTTGTCGCGTTATTAATCACAAGGTGAAAATTTTCACCAAAGAAATTGTGTATCTCAAACTAAGGGGTCCCGTTGAATCGGGGCATAAACTGGTCGGCGAATAATATTGCATCCGCGTTATCGGTCGTGTACTGACCCTTGCGGATCACAAACTCGCCATCGGCACACAGCTAACCGGCGCTGGAGGGCGATTTCGCCTCGAGCATCGGCCGGGTGACCCGCTTAATAGCGCGATAGTCCTGCTCGATCCACCAGGTGTTTGTAGCTCAACGGACCAACCACGTAACAGCAGATACAGAGCAGAATCACATTGAGCGGAATACCCATCCCTTCAAAGTTGGGCATATTGATCCGTCCTCACACGGATCAATAGCCGAACACCTAACCAAGTGTATTTTTTACATCTTTTGCAATATTCTATAACAATGCCGTATGGAAATATATCCTTAAATAATTATGCCAATACGAAATACTAAAAACGACATTTTTTTCATGATGTCGATTCAAAAAAGGTTGGCTAGTTATATTGGCAGACCAATATCAGCCAAGAAAGGGGACTGCATCAGAGTCAAGCTACAGACGACTTGATGCTCAGGAGGCTGGCAAGAATAAATTTAGCCGAATCCATCTGGATTCTATCTATGGCTCGGTGGTGGTGAGTGATAAGACAGATTAGATTAGATTAGATTAGCGTAGACGAAAGCAAATTTGTCCAAATTGTGACGGTAAATTTGTCCAAATCCTGATTTTTTCCGAAGCATCAGAAATTTATCCAATAAATTCAATGCGTTATCGGTTTTAGAAAGTAAATTTGTCCAAAATTAATTTCGCGCATTGCGGAAAGCAAATTCGTCCATCTGTTTTAGCTGTTTTTTTGATAAAAATTCACCGAAATGAACAATTCAATGTGCGAAATAATGCAACCGCATGCGCGTGATGGCGACCCGCGCCTTTAAATTTAGTGGTGTTCTTTCTAAAAAACGTGGATGACAGGTGCCGTAATAGCTTCGGCAATATCCGCATCGAAATGGCGCATCCAACAGAATGACATTGAGCCGATATAGTGTTTTGCTGTCGCAGCGAACGCATGCGTTTTGCAAGGCGTTGCCATGTATCGGACAGTGCGTGACCAGCGCTATCTGAGGCACCACACTGTGATAGCCGCGGCGCATGCAGCGTGGACAATAGCGAAAGTCGGGGCAACCCAACCCATCTGGCAGCAATGCATTGCGAATCAGCTTCGATGGCAAGCACAGCATCTGATGTACGCGCCGGATGTCAACTTCACTGCTACTGGGATTAATTCCCTCATAGGGATCTACCACCGTTCTGGAAATTTGCCCTGCAATGAGATGGCCAGCGATCAGATTCATCCGCGCAAACTTCCAGAGCATGGATACGATAGATTCCTGCGGATCCAGCCACGTCGAATTAAAGACGTATCCCAGTGCAGGGGTTAGGGCATGCGTATCGACCAGCATAATCGGATACGCAGTAAACGCGGGAATCTTGATCTCGCCGCGCTCTCGCACTAAGCCTCCCGCAGCGCCAGTTTAAGACGACTGGTAGCGATCCTGATTTGGGTATAACCGGAGTGTCGTATTGCTTGTTCCCAGAGCGCAGGCGGTGGCCGATAAGCCGGTGCATCATGAATCGCTGCGTCCTTAAGGACGATCTCGACGGCGCGGGTAAACGATTCCATCGGAATATCCATCGCCCCGCTGAATCCGGCTTTGTTATGGATGTTCTCGAAGGTTGTCCAAATTAACTGCGCATCATCAGTGAGGACATAGCCAGCATCCACCGCTTGCTGCAAATAGAATCGGGTAAAACTCCATTCCGAGCCGCGTGGATAGAAGGTCTGGCCGTATCCCGCCAGGCAGGTGGCCACTTCATTGACATCGCGCACGCCATAAAATGCCAGCTCTTCGACCATCAGACGGGCCACAATTTGCATCTTCCCGCTACGCTGGAAATTGGTTTTAATCGACAGCAAATCCTGCTGGCCGACTAGAAATGTGAACAGCTTGATTTCCATGCGATCCAGATGATCGTGAATGTCGCGTAACCACTCATATTCGTTTTCATCGAAGCGCTGGGCTTCATCGCAAAACAAGATGACGGTACCGCGCCCGGCCTTGATACAGGCTTCGCGAATTTTATTGATCAGGCGTTGCCGCTTGGCAGAATTCGATCCGCCTGACGCATCAGGGTAACCAACGGCTTCCAGCAGATTGGCGAAGAGCGGGCCTTCTGCATGGCGCGGCTTATGTTCAGCTTGCACATGATAGGTGGTGATGGTCGGCACTTTTTCAGCGAGTAACAAGCGGATGTATTCAATCGCTTTAGTCTTGCCTATTCGCGGTGGACCATAAATTAATGCACCGGTAATGCGGTAGCGTAAACAGCGAGAAATAAGTTCGTAAAACGCCTGGATGGCCGGGGTAGCGATCCGGTACTGGCCGGTAGCGAGTGGATGTAATTCCTTGCTGATGGGACGGGTCAGGCGGTTGTTATGGCTAGACAAAGGATCTCTCCTTGATGCAAAAAATCAGCATTCGACTTGCTAAATACTGGGTCCATATCCACTGCCGATGGTGAGTGGTATCGGGACGATTTTTTTGTTGATGTCGGTCGGTATCGTCGGTGTTGTGGTTGTTGCTTCACCTAAATTGCATAGAGCCTCAGTTTTGATTGGGGCGCTACCATGCTCGCACGGTGGTCCAGGCGGCGTCGCGGAAGTCGGGGCTTTCGCCAGTATGCGCATGGTTCTTTCCAGATCACTGGCCGCACGCCGACTGCGCTTGGCTTTGATTTTTTTATCCGCAATAAAATCATCAATAAACACATGATCGATTGTGACCTTGAGGCGCTTGTTACCGCGCTTCTTCATGATCTCGCGCCGCAGAGTGATATCGTGGCTGACCTCGCCCCATGCTCCCTGGGCTTTGAGTATGCCGAGCTCAGACCCATCGGCCAGAAATGCACGCACGGTGCGTAAATCATCGCTGTTGTAATACACGCGTAAATGACTTCCCAACAAAGAGCCGCTGCTGGCCAGCACCGCGCTGGTATAGCGCACCTGAAACAAATTGATATGCGGACGTGTGCCTTGTTGCAGATAACCGCGCACTGGGCAGCGACGCGCCTGTTGCATCAGGCACAGCGTGCGCCGTTTCGCTTCCGGTAACCAGGAGATCATGGCGGCTTTGCCGCGCACGTGATAGGTCATCGCTTCCAGTGGCGTGCGGCCATTTAAGCCGGAATGCGGCGTGGCATTGTAGGTCGCCAGCGACGCCTCCATCAATTCTTCCAACTCAGCAAGCGACAGGAATAACCGCAGGTCGCCTTTCGCAGAACTTAATGCACGTCGCACATCGTCCGGCCCGGACCCGGTGTAATAACCGGGCAAGCGTGACGATACCGTGTTGGCGATCGTGCCAAAGAAGCGCTCGATATACGGTCGGTCATCGGGATGGTACGGTGGTCCGGCATCCACGGCACAACCAATAAATTCACAGAGCGCAGCGATGGTTTCATTGGCGAGATTGGCTTTGGCGTTATCGAGTTTGATCCGTTGCCAGATGGCATAGCCAAGTTCTGGCAACTTCCCCGACGGAAATCCGCCAGCGCCGCCATAGCCCACACCCTGCAAGGTAAAACTGCGTGGCTGGTGCGGTGTCAATGCTTGCTCGATGGTTTTGATCACATCGTAGCGACTATATTCTCGCGCAATCACCAGGTGATAACCGAGTACGGCGCGGGTACACACGTCCAGAATCACCAGCAACCATATGCGTTCGATCTCCAGTTCTTGTTCATAGCCGAGCGGATCGCGAATCACAATTTTTAAGCGCAGGTCCAGTCGATGCCCATCAAATTCAACTGCCTGGAATGGACGCACAATCGCCGTAGCTGATGCGAGTGAAGTTGGTAAGCCTTTGAGGTGATGCGCACCGGCAGCACGCGCAGCAGCACCGAAATTCTTGAGTATTTCTGACTTGACATAGGCAGAGAGGGAGCGAATGCCCATGCGATCAGTATTTAAAGGATATTCCATTGCGGTGATGCCGGCTCTGCGACATTGCCGTAGGAATGATTCCTGTAATGCGACGATCCCGCTCAAGCGCGTTTTTAAACCCTCATCAGTGCTGATCTGGTTCAGAACAACAGCATGCTCATCAATCTGTTTGTGTAACCATTGCATGAGTGCCGGATAGCGTTCTAGCAGGGCACTGAACGCGCCCACAAAACCCTGGCCTGTTACGCTACAACCCGGTGCCAATGCGGCGGTTCGCATATACGATCCGATGCGTTGGTGCTTGAGCAGCCCACGCAAACCAAAGATTCTGCCATCGTCATCCACGCTCAAACAACGCTGAATCAGATGATAGAGTTGGCGACCACTAATGCCTGTTTGGGCATGGATTTTATGCAGCAATTCCCCACCTGCATACAACACGATCGCTTGATGGCGCGCTTGAAATACCTTGCGCTTGTCTTCTGAAAGAGCATTCACATCAATGCTCGACCACGTATCGATATCCATCCCCTGCAGAGTGTATCGACGAGGAATCATAGGAAACTCACACAGGTTCGAAGGGCGTCAAAAATGATAACGGTTCCAGCATTAACTGCGGTGCTGTTAATCGCCCTTGATGCAATAAGTGATACACGGTTGCACGCACCAAGGTCGGGTCACCCACCACTAATTCACGTTCTATGCGGGACAACTGCATCGGTTCCGTTACACACCGCAGTACCGAACGGATGAGCGGTTCTGTAATCAATCGCTGACACGAAACGATGCTCACTATCATCAACTCCCAGTTGCTAACCCACATCCGTGCTGCAGCGAGTTCCGCCAACGGAATTGCACGCACTACTACGCTGGTATCACCGACCATCACCGATGAAGATGCATGCTCTTCGCCAACGATCAGAAACATTTCAGCATCGGCTTGACGCACCCAATAATCAGCGACGCGATACTTGCCAGCAAAATCGATCATCGCAGGTCGCTCGCAAAACGTCTGCACGACAGGATCGGATTCCAGACGCAACCATTGTTTAAAGGCATGCTCGCCAAAACACTGTAAGCGGCGACCCAGTTTCGGGCTGCACGCTTCGATCAAACGTTCGTCACGCGACCTTTTTGATAACATCGCAGAGCGATATCGCGAAAAATTGTCCATGAATTCAACAGCATAGAATACTTTTTAGGCTTTTCAAGCTGCGTAAGGACAGATTTACTTTCTCATGCTGCCAAAGGACAAATTTGCCCACACAATTTAAAAAGTAAATTTGTCCAAATGTGTGAGTACTCTCCTATGAAAGCAGGGTGAAAAATTTGGACGAATTTACTGTTGTCTACGCAGGAGGACTGGTAAAAAGGCTGGGGTTTTAGGGAGCCGCTCGGCGTAAGCCCGTCCAAAAATTACGTTATTTGTGTTGAATACTGCAGCCCTTTTAACAGCCCCCTTTCTGATGCTTAAAAAACCATGATTTGGATGAATTTACCGTCACAATTTGGACAAATTTGCTTTCGTCTACGAGAGTCCAGTTAAAACCGGAGGCAGTCGCCATGACCATCGTCAATTCATGCCTCGATGATCGCCCGCATGACAATCTCCACAGTGGATCGTGAGGCAACAAATATATCGCTAAAGCTTTTTTATCGGCTGCCTCCGGTTTTAACTGCACTCTATAAATCAGTTTTTTGGTTGTGAATCTGAGCGCCAAACGAGAAGCATATGGTTCATCCATTCGGTGCCGACACGGTCAACCGCATAGGCGATGGAGTCGCTGGGAGCGAGTTCCCGCATACGACCGGAAGCGAGAGCTACGTACAGCACTTCACCCGTTGAAAGGACACCCACGCGGTCATATTTTCCCAACCAGGCTTCGCGCGCGATTTCGTCCAGGTATTCTAGTGATGATATTTGCGAACTCATTTATTTTCCTCGGTTAGCGATGTGAGAGTTGTTTCGGCCAATCGCGGACGTTAGCGAGCGAATTATCCCCGTCCGACGAGTGCGCGCCGAGCGACTTCAACTCATCTATGATCGATTCCAATTTCGGCCAGTGCTTGCCCGCTTGTTCGTGTAGCACACGAATCCGGTTGTCACGATCATCTTGAGTCTTGATATTTGCCATGATTTTATTTTCCTTTGCTGTATGTCGACGAGTTGTGAAGACAGAGTTTTCCTTAGTGAACCCAATCTTCATAAGACAGACCAGGAACGCGACTAAATTCACGCACATTGTTTGTGACCAGCACACAATCCGCAGCAATCGCGTGACCGGCTATAGCGGTATCATTTTCGCCGATTACGGATCCTGCCTTGGTGAGTTGAATCTTCACCTCTACCGTCGTGTCAACAGCGGCCTGGTCCCACGGCAAGATCTCATCGAGACGCTTCACGAATTCGTCAACCAGCGTTTTATGCTTGGGCGATGCCTTCTTGCCGATTTGCCCGTAACGCATTTCGGCGTAGGTAATGGCAGAAATGACGATCCGATTATTTTGCGCAACCTCTTCGGCTAATCGCTGCAAAACAGACACTGGGTGCTCGCGCATGATAAAAGAGCAAATGCAGGTATCCAGCATGAACGTGGTCACAGATTAAACCTACCTTCATCGCTAATAATGCTCTGACGTTCTTGCAGAAAGTCCACATCTGCCTTGGGCAATTCAACCAGCGATAGCCAACTCGGGCGCACAGGGCGAAGAGTGATGGTGTCACCGCTGCGCGTAATTTCCAGCTCCCCTACATTCTCGTAAGACATGTCCGTGGGGAGGCGAATTGCTTGATTCTTACCGTTTTTGAAAATGGAGACAGTACGCATAATCTCACTCCTACTATGGTTAACATCTTCAATGTAGCAGTCCCTACAGGCATATGCAAGACATATGTTTTTATGGTCATCGCGACTAACGTCGTTTAATTAATCCCCCAGCGCGCACTTTGCGCGATACCGAGGAGGCAGCATCATTGGCCGGACGCACGGTCATAGCCGCGGCTTCCAGTTGCAAGCAGCGCTGGCGTGATGCTGCCAGCGACTCTTCCACAGCACCCAGGCGCCCACGCACACCCGCGAGCTCGGCATCGAGCGCAGAAGCGCGCTGGCGATACGTCACGACGCTCGATTTGTTTTCAGCGTCGACCCGATCAAATTCCGCTTTCCAGTGGCGCGACTCAATGCGTGCTTCATCAATCTGCAGTAAAGCATGCTTGCGAACACCATCAAGCTCGGTGATCCGTGCAGCATATTCCGTTTCTTTCCGTGCGAAATCGGTACTCAGTGCGCTGATGCGCTCATCGCGCGCGAGTAGCTGGCCAGCGTGACGTTCCTCGATCGCGGCCGCGGTGGTGCGCATTTCAGTCAGTGACTCTTCCAGGCGCCGGATTGCTTCGCGGGCGACGTCGCATTCATGCTCCACCTGTTCAGTGCGCTGATTGGCTTTTGTGATCTGCGCGGCGGCCATCGCCACTTTTTGTTCTGCGGCGGTGACCAGGCCTTGATTTTCTGCGCGTTCGGTGTTTAAGTTCTCTGCCGCTGATTCACAGGCTTTGATCCACATCGCGCGGGCCAGGGCAGCGACTTCGTCTGGAAGGCCGGATACCACCAGTTTTTCCTGCTTTAACGCGAGGAGCTCCTGGAACCAGGCGTTGATGTCGCCCTGGACATCCGTATCAGAACCCTGTTTTTTGCCCTGGTTCGCCAGGGTCCATTCCCGTACGCTGGCGATCGAGGGCTTCTTGCCTGCGATCGCGATCGCGTCGCAGGCGGCATAGGTGAGGGTGCGACGGTCGCTCATGGCAACTCCTTATTCTGAAGCAGGTAGCAGCGTGCTGACACGCTATCCCTAAAGTGCGACTGGCCACCGACCAAATTGGTTTTATTCAGATCCTCGACCATGGCCATAACGTTTGTCTTGCCATTTTCGCAAGAAGCCTGGTTGGCGAACTGCTGCATAGAAATTTGTGGATCTCACGAATTTCCGCCCAAGTACGTTGCAACGATCAGAACCAGGCATTTTGGCTTCTCCAGAGGAGGGAAAACGCAGTTTAAGGGCGCCAGCGGCTACATTATGGCATTAATCGCGCCATTAGTAAAAATAATGACGTCATAATAAAATCATAATTATGACGTTAATAGTCTCTCATTCGACATTATGTTATATATTGTCGAATTAGGTGGCGGAGTGATAAAATGCCTGTATGGAGACTTTATATAGTGTGGAACATTGATGATTACCTTTGACCTGATCGATCTGACACCCGCGCCAGGACTGGCGCCGCCGGTGTTGGACGACACCTCAGAAAAAAATGAAATGTTCCACGGGCCGGCGCCGGACGCGATTACCGCGGCCCGTACCGATGCCGAAATCGCCAAAGAATTCCTGGGGCGTGGCGAGTTGTCGGCCGCCAGTCTGGCCAATACTCAGAAAGAACTGTTCCGCTTTCTGACCTGGTGTCGGGAAGAGGTCAATAAGCCGCTGCGGGCGTTGCGTGTGGCCGATCTGAACGCTTATAAAGCATTTTTGAAACACCCTCCTCCCGACTGGGTGTCGACGACCCGCTGGCCGCGCAGCGACGCGCGCTACCGGCCGTTTAGCGGGCAGCTGGCGGACGGCTCACGGCGCCAGGCGTTAGTCGCCGTCAAGGGCTTGCTGGCCTACGCCGAGAAAAGCGGCTACCTGCGGCGTGACCCCGGAGCGCTGGTCAAAAACATCAAGGCGCAGTCTGGCGCAAGGATTACCCGGTATTTGCACCAGGAGGCCATTGCGCTCGCACTGGCGACGATTGCGGCCCGGGTGCCTGGCTGTGAGTCGGAAATCAAACGGCAAGCGCTGGATCGCTTCCTGCTGACCGCTTACGCCTCAACTGGTGCACGGCTCTCGGAAATCGTTGGAGCGACGATGGGGGCGATCTATAACGAAGGGGATGGACGCTGGTGGCTGGATGTCGTTGGAAAAGGTAACAAATTGCGCCGGCTGCCGGTGTCAATCGGATTGCTGGAGGTGTTCAGGGCGTATCGAGTGGCATTTGGGCTGACGCCGCAGACTAACCGGACCGATGCGACGCCGCTGGTGTTATCGATCAGGCGCAAAGATTTGTCTGGTGTGACGAACGAGACTGCCGGTAATGCATTGAAGGGGATTTTTGCTGAGGCGGCAAACGCCGCTGAAGAGGATGGGGATCTTGATACCGCTGCAACGCTGAGAAACGCGTCGGCGCACTGGTTGCGGCACAGCATGTTGACTAATCACGCGAATAACGGGGTGCAGTTAAAGACCCTGCAGGACACCGCAGGGCATGCGAATATTGCGACCACGGCGCGCTATCTGCACAAAAGTGATCACGAGCGGCATGATGAGATCATGATCTCAACGAACAATCAGACTGCGATCCCAGAGGTTAAAAAATAATAGCCACTTTTTATCGATTACTTACGATGCCACCCACGCGTTCGAAGTTTGCCTGTCAGACAAAAAGCCGCCGGTCCAGAAGAAATGGTTGCTTATCAAAGACACCGACAAGCCGCATATCGGGATGTGAGGGATTCAGTATCAGATTGTTGTCGCTTGGGCAGACTACCGATGGCACGCACATCGCGAGCTGCTTTCCTGCATTGAGCCAGCTTCTTGCAATGTCGACGGTAGAAACAGGATCGCGGTCCAGCGCATCCCAGTCGGTGGGCAGTTCGGGAACGTAAGCAGTGGAAAAAATATCCTCTGGCACTTGTAATGTCACTAAAAAGAAGTTCGCAACGGGTAACAAACCGGATGCATGGACGCGTGCTTCAAGTACGGCTGTGGAGGCATGGCAGCACGTGTAGAGAGCCGCCATACCCCGCGGATTCCAGCGGCCACCGGCCAATGCTGCACCATTTCCGCTCAGATCATCTGCACGATATTTGCCTGGTTTTTCTTTTGCAAGACGAAACAACTTCATACACCGACGCCATGTTCGAGGCGGACCAGAACATCTCGCACGCGGTCAAAACCAGTCTGGGTGTCGAGCATGTCCAGCGGGCGTTCGCCGCGTAACTCAACGCTTGCGAGCTGGAGCCATTTGGCGGCAAGCTTGCCATCTTCCAGGACATCCCTAGCCTGTTCGTAGATGAGAATGGTGCGCGCAGCACGATCTGATTCGCTCGCACTCAGCCGCTCGCCAGAGGAAATTTTGCGGTTGATGGTACTGCTTGGAAGTCGTAAACTGGCGAGCAACGATTGCAATGGAATATTGAGCAGCTCGCTTGCGATACGACTGATAATAATGGCTTCCATGCCATCACGAATCTGGTGCGCCTGCCCGATTTGGTCCATGCCCATGAAAATTTCAAAATCATTCTTTGCCGCGCCTGATCCATTCGTTCCAACGGGCGTTGCCTGGATGGATTTAGCTTTTCGCTGAGATTGCCGCGTTTCAGTAATGCTCATGGCCTTATCCCGAATGAGAGTTTGTATTGGCCCATTATAGCAAAAAACCAAATGGGTATCAAACTCATCCCATTTGACTGACGTGTTGGCGCTTAATAGCTGTCAATATTATCGATGCTGTTTGCGCGCTGGGAATCGGAATGCTGTTTAATGTTCTGAAAAATGCCTGCCGGGTCCATGCACTTTAGCTTGGATCTATCATCTTTCTGTTTCGCGTGCCGTGTCTGCCGCCATCGCCTGATAGCCAGCGTCCAGCGAGTCTTCTTTCAAGACATAGGGAGGTGCCAGCTTTCAGAAACTGACTGATATTGCCGCGTCCAATGACTTTATGCAGACCGGCATAGACGGCCTCATCAATAGTAATTGTCATTTTGCGATGCATAGTTTCCCCTATTCTGATATGAGTACGTGTACATATTGCCCCTTTGCACACTCCGATACCTCCAGGATTGCACTTGATATTTTTCAACACAGTTTCCCTCCCGCACATAATCGTTTGGAAGGCTTGAATTCGCGGACGATTACAGCGACGATGACATCGGCAGCGATTCGTTCTATCAAGGAAGGAGTCACGTCCTCCAGTAATAAAAACAGGTGGTCTGCCAGCCACGTTTTTTTCCTGGCTGAACTTGATGTCATAAATTGTCTACGCGATGAGTAGACAATTGAGCTGGAGCCATTTCCGCAGCTTGATTTACATTGAGGACCCCTTAAACGCACGCTCTATCTGGAAATGTGTCGTAGAGAAGGCTGCGGGTGGTTAAAGAGTTGTTTGTGATTTGCAGGACAATGCTATACGTGTTTTAGTGATCCTAATCAGCAACCGGCGCGAGGTTTATTGTTATCACGAGCTTTTTCCGCGCTGCAATGAGAAACTCAGGGCTCGATCATGCCCTTATCAGGGCGATGATTCTTTGGAACTTCCAGAACATAATATTCTGTCGAACGCCGCTGTCGATGGCCCAGCAACTCTCCTACCTGTTCGATCGTTTCGGTTTTCAGTTCCCGGATGGCATAGGTATTCCTGAGGGTGCGCCCTCCTTTGCGCGGGATTGTAATATTTGCAAGCGCAAAAGTTTTTTTGACATTGCGGTACACAGTGGCTGGATTTAACGTGTCGCCTTGCCGGTTGGCAGGAAACAGTAAGGTCCCTGTTATTCCGAGCGCGTGGCGTTCGTCCAGCCAGTCCTGCACTTCGGTCACCGCGAACGCGCGTAGCATAGCGCAATGGGTCCGGGTGGTGCCACCCGTTATGGCGGTAATGGTAATCGGAATTTCGCCCGCTTCCGGCTGGCCGATCTGATGCACACGCAAATGGATGGTTTCAGACACCTTTAATCCGGCCCCGAGCATGATTGCCTGCATGGCACGGTCACGCCGGCGCTTCCAGTTCTCTGGTGCCGGCAACGCCTGCATGAACGCGTCTTGCTGCGAGTCGTTTAGGATCACTTTATCACCATCTTTTCCCAGAGGGGAGGAAATGCCTTCTTTCCATACATCAAACATGGCATTGCGTGCCGGATTGACCGGAACCTGCATGTATTCGTAGACTCTTTCGAATATTCTCAGGTATCTGAGCTTGATCAGACTTGCGCGCTCTGCCCTCCCCTGGTCGTCGCGGTCGTTAAGAAACTCGCGTAGCTGGGTACTACTTACCTCGAGCAGGCCCAGCTGCCGGGCAGCCAGCCATCGCAGGTATTTGGCCCACATGGCACGATAGACTTTGACCGAGCTGTTCCGAATCGGTGGCGGCACTGGCCTCTCCTGACCGGCCGGGGTCTGGTGTGTCCGGCGGCTGAGAAGCTGAAATTCTGGCAATGTCAAAAATGTTGCGAATGCCTTGTCAGGATCATTCTGCCAGTCATGTTGCGGATTGACGGGAACTGTCATTGGGTAAGTTTTCATTATGTCATCGTTATTGGTTACATTTTCAAAGCGTTCAAACTCGTTAGAGCTGCGCAACCGGTGCCGTTAACCGCTCCATGGAAACGAAGAGATTTTTAAAATGCAATTAACCATCGGTTAATAACAACCTACATGAACAGGTACTTGAAAAGTAGTTTGGCTTGAACTACCAGCTATATTAACAAAACCTGCTCCCAACACAGGCTTTGCCCTGTCAGGTACATCGTAAAGCTAATAATTTTAAATAGATGGTTAATTGCATTACTAAGGCTTTCATTTCCACTTTTCAACGCATGCATTTCAGATAGCGATTTTTGTGCTACCAATGATTATTCTTTGGAAAATGATTTGGGATTGGCAATCGCAAATTTGATCAGTTCGTTGGAAGCCGGTTCTTGCCATTGCTGCTGGGCAAACCAGTGATTGAACTCATTTCTGAAAATCGCTGAGCTCAGATTGTCGGTCTTTTCCACACGCGGTTTTTTTCTGCCGCTCTTGAACAACGTCAGCCAATGTACCTGCTCTGCATCTGTCATCTCCAAATAGAGCGAATAGGCTTCCTTCGCTCTTGATGCCAGATATCTGGCCGCCAGTTCTTCCGGCGTTTCCAGATTGTCTTGCTCTTTTTCCCGCTTTTCTATCGATTTCTTGATGATGGTTTCTGGAGCTGCATAGCCATTTTGCAGCGCTTTCTTGAAATAGGCTGCGGGCGACTCAATTTTTGATTTGCTAATACTGCTGACACGTTCTTCTACCAGGGCCAGATTGGCATCCAGTTTCGCTTCATCAGTCGTTGCCAGAATATTGGATGCTTCTTCCTGTGCAATGCCCAATCCCATCACACGTGCTAGCAAGGCACTGTCGATTACCGGCGGTGTCGGAAAATTCATGGTGGTCTGCTTGGCCTGAAACACTTTGAACTGAATTCCGACCACTTTGCGTCCCTGGGTATGTTCGATCATTTCGACATTGATGTCGGTAACCAGGTTGATTTCGGCAATGGAGGTTTTCAGCACGTCGCGCTTGAAATACTTGTACTGAGGAATGGCCTCGGTAATGGGATTACCGGTCAAGGCACCATACCACCACTGCCACTCCTGCCGGTTGGTCAGTTTTGATGGATTGGTCAGATATCGCCGGCAGATCTCATAGAGTGCCAGGCTGGCACCACTTCTGAGTAAAGTTTGATAATAGATTGCTAATTTTGTATATGAGCCCGGACTCATGACCAGGGTCTCTACTTCAGGAGGAAATGCAAAACCGAACCACAACTGCCCGCCTTTTTTCTTCAGGCCAAGCGGATTGACCAGCGTGACGGCTGAGACCAGACGCTGGGAGGTCCACTGGATGCCATCCTCCATGTGCACTCTAATGTTCTGTAATTCTTCGAGATGTATTTTCAGCTTTTCGGTATCGTTGCTGTCGTAGGCGGCATCGCGCGCTACTTCGGCAAGGGGCACCCAAAAATATTTTTTTCCGGCTTCAGTTGCTATCGGGGCGTTTTCGCCAGGCACTTTCATCTGCTGTGCATGGTAGACCATCACGTTAAAGAGCTTCCGGGACAGGAGTGACAGCCGCCCTTCCGATACACGTAGACCGATCGCCTCGTTGGTTTTCCGAAACTCTTTGAGCTCTCCGCCTTTCGATGACCCGGAGCGCGATTTTGCAGTAATTAATGTCTTTTTATCTACCATTTTGCAAGCATCAATAAATGTCTGATGCCATCATGCTCTAAAGGTGAATACTTTGCAATCACCATAGCATTAGCGATTGCTTAAGTTTTTTGTTCACCACCATCATCCGGTTCCCGCTAAAGCTCACCTTTGTGTCAGGAGCGACTATTAGGTTCCTGCTAAAGCTCACCTTACGCGCCAGTGACTTAAATGCAGACATTTGACTGTTCAAAGACCTTCCCGCGGAAGCTCACCATAGCAAATAAAGTGGTTCCTGCAAGTACTCACTTTGGTTCCTGAATCCACTCACTTCAGTTCCTGTAGAATCTCACCGAAATCTGCTTTGGTTCCCGTAGTAGCTCACCTTCCTTCCTGCAACAGCTCACCTTTCTTCCTGCAATAGCTCACCTCACCCTTCGGAGAGCAGCGCCAGCCGGGCTTCTGCAGTACCGTTAACTGTTTTAAGGGTTTTAAGGTGTTAACTTTAATTCTCTCAAGACGAAATGAGAGATGACAAAGATAAATTCCGACACCAAGTTCTATACCCCGAGCTGCCAACATGCATATTGACCCTGGTTCCTGTTTAAGCTCACCATGTAGTACATAGATTGATAAGAACAAGGCTATAAAAACAAAAATGCCCCTATTTTGTCAGCTCTGCTCTGAAAAGACCCTTACCCTGCTATGCGGATCATACCAGCGACATGTTTTACCCCCCGGTGCTGACCAGTTCCCGTAAAGGTTCACCTTATTTTTTGTTGAGTTCCTGCATTGTCTCACCATAGCCTGGGAAAGTTTTTCTGAATTATTCAGATGTCACTACTTATATGCCTAAAACAGTGAGCGAGTACTTACATTCGATGAAGTTCGCTTCCCGTAAAAGCTCACCTTAAGAATAAGCTGGTGATGTGCTTAGCTATTGACGTTCACGTAATACATGAACTTTTCTGACGTAGCCTGATAAGACAATCACTCATGTTTTCTGCGAGTTGCAAGGTTCCTGCTAATGCTCACCTTACATGTATATTTCTTCAACGGGATGGCTCAGCCATTTTAATTGGCTGGCGTATCGATCAAATTGAACCGCCGCTTGAGTTCTTCGACAAGTACTTCCCGCTCCTGGTGATTGACCATGTTGACCTCAAACACGACTTTACCGCTGTCCCATTCCTTGATAAAACCAATCTGTGTGATTCCGGAAGTGATTTTGTATTGGCGGCTGACTTCCTTTTTCTTGCGCGGTTTTGACTCTTCCAGTTTGGCCCGCATCTGTTCCAATGCCCTGGAACTCAGATCTTCGTTGACGATGCGTTCCATGAGACTGAGCAAAGGCCGCTCTTCCATGAACTTCGAAAATCGATATACTTCGTAACCAATGGCAACGCCGAACTTTGCGGGATTTTCGCGTATCCTGGCGATGGCGGCTTCCGGCAATTTAATGAAACTCAAGGTCTTCGCAATAGCGCTGGGTGATAGTCCGGTCAATTCTGCCACGCCCTCCCCGTCCAGTACCTTGCCGTCTTCCAGCATTTTTCCCCAGGCCAATGCGTTATCCAGTGGTGACTGACTATTACGTTCTTCATTGATGAGGTATGACATGCGATACATGTCCAATTCACTGCTTACCTCATGAATGATGACCTCTATCTCAGTTTTCCCTGCTGCAAGTAATGCCCGTTTCCTGTAATGGCCATCGATCAGTATGACTTGGCCGGGAAGCGTGGGGTGACTGACCGCAGGTGCCGGTACAAGCTGTCCGCGCGTTGCAATGGAGGCAGCCATCGACTTGATGACTTCGCCATCGTAAATCTGCCTGGCATTCATCGGATTGTCATGGGCGTGATCTATCGCTACCCTCAAAACCGTTCTCTGTTTATTGGAAAGTTTGATTTCCGCGCGGAAATCGGGAGCGACAATGTCGTGTGCAGGTCCGACCAGGCCTTGTGGGCGCCCTTCCAGAGCGTCTTCTGCATTGGCATATCGTTTATTTACGTCAGCTGCCGGAAATCGCTTTTCCACTGATACCGCTTCACTTTTTATTGACGACCTTAAAAGTGCTTTACGATCTGTTTTTGCGTTCATTTAGTGCCCCGTGATTTTGAAGTTACGCCTAATATTGTCAGCACTTCACTCACAAGGGCATCGATCTCTTGTGCCGCGACACTGGATTTTGAAAGACTATGCACGGTTGAACCCGTCAGCTGGCATTCCCTGAATGCGGATCGGGAACCGACATGCGATTTCATCACCGGTATTTCTTCGTCTTCCGCCAGTACGTCTAATGTATCTCTGGCAAGATTTGTTGTCTTTTGCACCATATTCGGAAGGACACGAATTATCAATTCTTCATTGGTCAGTTGTGCCGTTAATGCCAGTTTTTTGGCGGCAACCGATGCCCACATATCGGCTGGTGCGGGCACAATTGGAATGATGGCCAAATCAGAAATGAGCATGGCACTGGAGGGGGCCGGTGACAGTGCTGCGGGCGGACAATCAATAAATATAAAATCGTAGTTATTAAGTTGATTTTTGATTTCTCGATGCATTTTCCCTCCCATCGCCGCGAGATTCATCAAGGCTGCAGGAAAAGGGGCTTCGTCGGATGCTTGGCTTGCCCACCGCGTAGCAGTATTTTGATCATCCATGTCCACTACTAATGTTTTGTGTCCCTGGATTGCAAGCGTGCCAGCTATTTGCATGGTCATGGTCGTCTTACCACAACCACCTTTTTGGTTAAATAAAGTCACCACTTTTGCAACCATTAGTATTCCTCCGTTGGATAAGCTGATTTCCGCGCGGAAATCGCACAGAGACACTATTGCACTTTAGTGCAACTGTTAATACTAATCAAGTTATATTTATAATTTAATAAAAATATTTTATTTATTGAACTTTTTCTTAAAGCCCATTAGAGGATTTTTGCGATTTCCGCGCGGAAATCGCAATTGATTTTTTTGGGGCCGGGTCTGATGTATTGATGCGAAAAATGCATAAGCAACTCTAATGATTTTCAAAAAGCTGTGAAGATATTTCAATTGAGCCGGTTTTTGGAATTTCTGCTTCATATTTGTTGTTAATTGAATCTGGATGATTTTTTTGAACGAATGGAATGTCTGCTAGATCGATGTCCCTTTTCGTTAATTTCGGACCGCGCATTCATTGTTGGTAGTTAAATTAATTTAGTCAAATGTGTTTTCCTGAAACGGGAAAGTTATGTCGATTTCCGCGCGGAAATCACTATGTGGTTACGCGAGTTTTTATGTCGGAAATGCCAGGATTTTTGGCGGTTGCGGGATGTATGACCAGATTGGCTTATTTCGCTGTACATCTTTCCTATTTTTTTTGGTGTGATGCTGTCAATGCACAGGAAGAATTGGACCGGATTTTAAGCCCTTAGGTGGCATTATTTTTAGCTTAACTATCCAATCAGGCAGTTGATGGGTCAGCCAGCAATGACGCCATATCTGGCTGTAGCCTTCAACCTTGATATTTGGCCGAAGAGTAGGGGAGTAAAAATGATTAGCATGCTGCATTTTCTGAATTATGTCATTGGCATGGCAGTGACATCATAACGGCTTACTAGGTAGGTGAAGTAAAAATTATTATTTATGTTTTATTTATTTATTTTAAAATTTAATAAATTTGTATTGTCGAAGCATTTCCAGTTTGCATCTCTTGAAAATCAAGGTTTCCCAATGTTCGCTGATCGATGAAAAGTGTTGAATGCCGTTTGGCATATTTTTGTCCATAAATGGAAATTTTCTGATCTGGCCACTTGCCTGGCAAAACTTATCGGACTATGGTGTTCGGTTACTGCAGCGGTATCACGATGAAAATTGGTAGATCGGCCGATTATGCGCCGGACTCCATCCTGCCGACAAAATGCCAGCGCTCGTAATGTCTGCCTTCTGCACCGTACAAGTCCACAGAATTTCAGTAAAATTAAGTTTGAATTGCTCGATTGGCATATCGTCCGGATGCGTTTGCAACTAGATTTCGCTGATGATTGCATCACGCAAGGCAATGGTGATGATATTGGTCGTCGTCAATATTGAGCATGGTCTGTTCATCTTTGGTACGCGATCATTTGAGCACGTCTGGTAAAGCCAACCCAGAATCGTGATGATGGTGTTCACCTACAATAAGGGGACACCTATGGAAGAGAATCACTCAGGATTATCGTGCGCTTTGGTAATCAAGCGCCTTCGGGATGGTCGTGTCACTATGACCGTCGCGCCAAACGCGACAAACTGGCGTACCAGCATGCCCTGAATGCCAATTTGTTGCGCAAGTAGATTGTGCAATACCACCGCCAGGGTCCAGGCACTGAGTTCTGCATTTATCCCTGTGGTGGCAGCTAAGCCAGTAACGCCCGTACGGATGCCGACGCTGCGCGCCAGATTGCCCAACGGAATTGAAATCGATGTCCCTTGCGCGACCCGCGACGACATCGTGTCACTCCTTCAAATGCTTTGCCAATTGCCATGTTCCGCCTCGACCCGGGACTGAAGGTGCATGTGCACCGGGATGCAGTCGATGGTCGCAAGAGCATTAACGGTCTTGCCGCCATCGTCGAGCAGGCGCCGGGGTTGGATCCGTTTGCCCTGGCCGTGTATGTCTTCTGTAACCGTCGGCGTGACCGCATAAAATTATTACTGTGGGATCGCAACGGCTTCTGGTTAATGTTCAAGCGGCTTGAGGCGGACCGTTTTGCCTGGCCGCGGGAAGCCGCGGTCCTGGCACTGAGCGTCGAACAATTGCACTGGCTGCTCGATGGCATTGACCTGAGCGCCATGCACAAACATCCACAGCGCAGCTATGCGCGGGCGAGCTGATATCAAACAGCGTACTTTTGTCCGGCTGTTGTCGGTAAACAACGGGTAATGCCCTTATTTTGAAATGACGTAAACCTATTCGGCGCGACATTCCGGTATGGTGTCAGTCATGGCACCTACCCAGCTCCACTCCTCCCTTACTGCTGATGCAATGCAGACGCGCATCGCGAGCGCGATGCTGCGTTGGCCGAACGCGATGCGGTACGCGGGGAACTGCGTGTCATGCAAGTCGAGCGCGATTTGCTCAAGGAGCAGCTCAAAGCCTTTCAGCGCCGATTATTCGGTGCCAAAAGCGAAGCGCGTAGCGCCGAGCAACGTGACCTGTTTCTCAATGAGGCAGAGGCGCTGGCCGCAAACACTGCCCTGCCATCGCAAGAGAGCGACGTAGAAATCACCGTTCCCGGTCATTTGCGCAAGAAACCGGGCCGCAAGCCGCTGGACCCGGCATTGCCGCGCGAAGTCATTCGCACCACGCTGCCAGAATCGGCCCGTATCTGCGCGCACGATGGCGCGGTACTGGTGGAAATCGGCGTGGAAGTCAGCGAGCCACTCGATATTATTCCGCAGCAAGTTCGCGTGATCCGGCATGAGCGGGTGAAATATGCCTGACCGTGCTGTGATCAAAGTATCAAAGTCACGCCGGCCCGCTTGCGCATTATTCCCAAGGGATCGTTCACTGAAGTCGCGCTGGCCTGGTTCATTACCGCCAGGTTCATTGACGGCTTGCCGCTGTACCGGATTGCCGCGTTAATCAAACGCTTTGGCGGTGACATCTCGCGCAATACCCTGGCTGCCAGTGTGGTGCGCATTGGGATTGCCGTCCAACCGCTGATTAATTTATTGCACGATCAGTTGCTCGACAGTGAGGTCGTGTTTGGCGATGAAACGGTGGTGCAGGTGCTCAAGGAGCCCGGGCGCGCAGCGCAAACCCAGAGTTATATGTGGATTCAGATGAACGGCGGCGTTGGCCCGCCGGTACGGTTGTTCGGCTATGCGCCGGGACGCAGTACCCAACATGGGGCCGATCTCTGGGCTGGCATACGCGCGGGCGCAGCGTTAATGACCGACGGTTATGCACCGTATAACGCGATATCGGCCGTCAATAACCTTGTCCATTTGGCTTGCTGGGCGCATGTAAGAAGGTATTTTATTGAAGCCGAAGCGGTGCTGCCCAAAGAGGCGCGCAGTGCGCAGCAGCCAGCTACCCAATTCATTACCCTGATCGGTAAACTGTACGCAGCAGAATCTCGTGCCAGCACTTCAACGCCACAGCAACGGCAACGTTTGCGCATGAAATACAGCACGGCAGTATTGACCGCGATCAAAGCTTTGCTCGACCATCATCTGGCAACGACTGCACCGAGCGGATTGCTGGGCAAGGCATTGCAGTATCTGGTAGGGCAATGGCCGAAACTCACGCGCTATGTCGAGAACGGCACCTGGCCGATCGATAATAACGTGGCAGAGAACGCGATTCGACCGTTCGTGATCGGACGCAAGAACTGGTTATTCGCCGATACTGTTGGTGGCGCAAAAGCCAGCGCCAATCTGTATTCGTTGATTGAAACCTGCAAGGCGGGAAATATTGACGCTTACCAATATCTCACCGAAATGTTCACGGCACTGCCTTATGCCAATACTGTCGATGACTACGAAGCGCTGTTGCCGTGGAATCTGCAGCCAACGAGCCAAGCGCCTGCATAAATCAAATTACGCTGCAAGGGATGTGCTTGAATGACCGCTTACGAAACTTTGTGCAATCGCCAAGCAAACAGAACGATCGACCTTAAACAGATAGCCGACCGACTCGGTGAGATCATATCAAACGCCAAACAGGACATTGAGGTTCACGAACTGCATGGACAGCACTTCTGAAAAGACCAGAAGCCGACCGTCGCCGCATCTGCAGACGCGCGCAAGCGTCGTTGTCGTTGGCCGCGGCGTAGCAGCTAGGAAGGATCTTTGGCAGTGGGACTGTCACCCGGCCACGACGCCTCCTGCATATACCCAGCCTGCAAGACCGGTTCAAGGAACAGACCCAGTTGAACCGGCACCACGTCCTCTAGGCGACCGAAGGTCAGGACCAGTCGCGATACGTCGGTGCGTTGGAAGCCGTGCAGTGGCACGGATAATCGCAGTTTGTATGTGAGCGATCCTTCCTCCTCCGGCTGACGCGCGTCCCCTGCGGTGGCCTGCGCATCGACATCAAGCGCCACACCTGCCCTCAGTGCAACCGCCACCCGTCGCAGATGCGCTCGAATTTCACTCGCGCCTGACGGCTCGACCTGGTGTTGATATGTGAATGTGGGGACCGTGATGTAGAGGTTATCCAAACAACGAACGGCTTCCTCGGCTGCTGGATCCGGATCCGGCTTATAGAGATGAACGCCGTCCGTCTCGTGGAGCCGCGCCCACTGCGTGTCTGAGTCTGTATATACGATGGATCCAGTCAACGTGGCTACGTACAGACCAGTCTCGCGGGCAAAGCCCTTTGTTACCTTATACTCACCGCCATCATCAGACGACCGAAGCGGATCCAGCACAGCCAAGGGGTCTTCTTCGACTTCCTTTTTCCATAGGCTGACGACCGAATCAATTTCGGCTTCCGTCAACTGTTCTGCGTCTCCTGGAATGCGTTGCTTTATGTATGCTTTCAACTCGGCCGAGGGGAGCCGCTTGACAGCAAGCATCCTTTCGTCACGCATAAGCGTCCGGTAAAGTGCTTCGTCGATCGGTCCGAGCTTGACCTCGTCGCCGAACCTCTCCGTGATGGCCTTGATCTCATCCCGGAAGCCGGCGTCGTAGTCCAGCGGATCCGGTACGAGGTGAATTCGACCAGCTCTTATACCGGGCTCCAGAACCATTAGCAAGAACACACTGCGCAAGGTCTGATCTCGAAACTGCTCAGGGTGATGAATCGGACTAAACTCTGGCCGTACACTGTTTGCGTTGACGAAGGGGTGGACAAGAACAAGTTCGTCCACATACGCAAGCATGCCCGTAACGTTTGTTGAGAGCGTGCGCGCATCCATCATGCCAAGATACAGCGCGCGGGATCGCTTGCTCTGTGGACTTGGCAGAAGATCGACCAACTGAGTGTCTGTTGGCCAAAGCGCCGCAAAGATTTCGTGAACTCGGCGCACTTGGTCATTAGATAGGTTCCGGCGAACATCCAGCCAAGTTGTCTTCTCCTCGTTTAGCCCGAGGATGCGGTTGACGCCACGCACGAGGGCCAGGTTGCGCTCGCGGATACCCATCGCACTCCAGGAAGGTCTCCTTTGTGGCGCTACCTCCATACAGCAGTCGCGATATGGGATGCCACCGCCACAGCCGCATAAATCGTCTGGCGTCGGTTCCTTCGCTAGTGGTGGCTTCGCTAGGTACTCGTGCGCCTTGGAGGTCCGCCCGAACTTGTCGCGGTATGCCGAAGTGCCGTCCTTATATCCAATATACGTCTCGCCACCGAATCGCCACAGATCCTTACCAGGCAAAAGAATCTTTGCTATGCCCTCCCAAGGAAGGCAGCAGTGCCGCTCTGGGTAGAGCCAAGTCGGATTGGATGACGCCACATATTTCCTCGCGCGAGTCTTGAGCACCAGGTTGATGGCATGGACTTCGGCCTCGCTCAGTTCTCGACTGCGAATCAAGGCGTCGGTACGCACCATGGAGTCGCCGCGGAACCGAGCGTTCGTACGACGTGACAGAAGGGCAGCGTTCTCCGGATCCTCAGCGTATTCGAGGTTGGTCAGGATCAAACAATGATTCGAGTCCAACGCAAAGACTGTTTGCGAACCGACGAGCTCGATGCCCGGATCGCCCGGATATTGGCATTCGGTTGCGTCGGGGGGGAGCTTCGGGTGGTAAATGGTGACCGGGTGGTCGCTCACCAGAAACTTCACCGGTGACTTCGCGGCCGATACGATCTCTCGCACGCCTTCAGACCACATGGTGCAGTGCATCTGCCGCAGCGCCTGCATCTGTTTCATCAACTCCATCTGCGGTAGGCTCTGGTAGTGCTTCAAAATCCAGTCAAGACCCTTAGGGGTGCGTAGCTTCTGGGCATCCATGTACCCGAAGAAGTCTTGAAACCCGCGATGAATCTTGATGGGGTCGCCGGCGATCCAACCGCGCACAGCATCAGCACCGCTCTTATCGATTTTCCCAAAGAGAAACGTCTCGATGTCGTCGTTCAGCGTCTCTCCAAAGCGAGTCGTGTAGAGATCGAGTTCCTTGAATGCCAGCTTCGGGCCAAGTTCCTCGACCTCAGGCTCTAACGGCATCTGTGCGTTTGGCAATGATCTAGCGGCCGGATGCAGGTTAAGGACATACAACTTGTGCCGGCCTTTGGCTAGAAATCCTCGCTGGTACCACTGCGGTACGTAGTGATTGTCGCGGGTAATTTGCTGCTGGATGGACACCGTTGCCCCTCGGATGTTAGACGTCGACCACACCGGCACGACCAGTTTTGACCACTATTGGCCGAACCCGGCCATTTGTGATTGTCGCACGAGCGCGTACAATCGCCAAAGGCCGGGTTCAGCCAATTCCTGACGGTGAGTTGGTTCCACTTCACCGGCAACTTCAGACTGGGAGCGGTCATTGGGCTTTGATGAGAGACCAACCAGTTCTATGCAAGTGTATTTTCCGTCTGCATTGGAACGAACGGCGGCTTAAGACTATTGACCGGCCGTTGACCGAAATTTTTCAGCGAAGGGCTGTTTTTGAAAAGCATGACAGGCAGGTCTCGACCCGAAGCGGCCGTTGACGGGCTAACTAGGAAGGCGACGGGCGGGTAGCTGGCTTGCCGGCAGAGTGTCCCACTTGACCGAAGGGTTAGGTGCGCGGACGTATGCAGCCAAGCAACTCGTTTGGAGAGACAACTTTAATGCCATACTTTTCGCACACGCTTTTCAGATTGGCGCCACTAAAGATAGAAGATGCCCCTGCGCCACTAGCTTTATCGTTTGTACAAAAGTAGTCGATTCCATACCCGTAATGTGCCGCAATTGCATCACCGTCAACCCATTCCGCGATATTTTTTGCAAACTGCTTATCAGTTAGGCTGGTGTCATTTGTCGTCTTTTCCACCAAACCATTTCCAAGATTTTTCGAAATATCGCTATCTAATTTTGCTTTTCCAGCGCCGAGGCTCTCAATGAACCGGCCCACCTCAATTGTTCTACCTAAGCGCTCAGAAAGTGAAAACCTTATGTCTTTAGCTGCGTACTGTGCGAAGGGATCAATTCCGTGACCGCCAATCCTCGGAGTCCTTATGAATTTGAAACCCATACCGATAGCTTTTGGAATAGTTTTTTTCAAATATTCTGACAACTCTGGAGGCGGCGTTCCTTTAGAAATCCTCGGCTCCTCATCGCCAACTTGTATCGAAATAGAAGGTTTGAATTCGGCTATATGTTTTTTTCTGTCTTGTTTTTGAATTGTTTCTAGCGTGAGAATGCCTTCAAAAAAATAAGGATCAATTGCCTTTTGTAGGATTAGATCGTGAATTTCAACGAACCACGGCGAATCAATTCTCTTTGCATCATCAACGACACTTTCCCAGACATTTGAATCGAAAGTAACAGAAACCATACTATTTCACCTTTAGGGTTGCGTCTGTATTGACGGAGTGAGCTCAGCTTGCAGGGAAGGTCCCTCGAAAAGTCGTTTAATCAAGCCGGCGAGGCGAGGCGACGAAGCGTCGTTCGCGATGGCACGGCATGCTTCCACAAAGCGGTCTGTAGCCGAGCCGAAGTGTGCATCGTATGTGGTTCGTTGAATGCGCATTTCGATCATGCGGCGCATAAAGCGGCGCAGCTCGTCAATCTCCACTCCACGAATTGCCGTTTCGAAGTCAACGGCTGTAGCCTGTCTCATGGCCACCTCCTGTAACGTGCCCCATCCGCCGTTCTCGATGATGTAGGTGCACGCATCAATTACCGTGGCATTCGCCTGAGCATGAGCTTTAATTGCAGCGAACGCCGCTTTAATCGCTGGGTGAAGCGGCTGATTAAAAGGGTTCTCGTCATTCACTTCAATTGGATTGCCCGCTTGGAATGCGGTGATCCAGCCATCTATGATGGCCTTGCCAATGGGTCCACCTCCAGGAAGCTTTGCCAATGCCGCGTCAAGCTCAGTTGCTGCGAATGGATCAAGAGAGCCAGAAATCGCGGGAAGTGCAGCAGCCTCGGTTACCAGTTGAGAGTCGTCGACGCGATGGTTCCAGAAAACTCGACCGAGAAATTCCTTTGCAGTCTTCCTGGACTCCAAGTTCTGCTTTTCGGCAATGTACCCATCGATGACCTTCTCAATCTCGCCTGCGTCAAAGAGACCGGACTCTAGGAATTCAACCAGCAGCTTTTCAAATTCATCACAGCTATTGATGCCAAGTTCATGCATTAGCAGGCGCCAACGATCTTTTCGCTTCTCCTCATCTGTGGGCTCCTTGTTTTGATCGCGCCCAAAGTCCGCCCAATCAGGATTACCAGCGCCCAGCACGAATTTGAAGTCGGGACCGTCGTTCAAGCCTCGGTAGTAGATCGCCGAAAAAATTACTATGGAAGGTACCACCCTAATTAGGATGGCCTCTTCCAGGTCTCGACCGCCCAGTATCCGATTGGCCGCCTTGATCACCTTTAATACAATGCGTATGTTGGTCAAGTCACAGATGATCGATGCTTGCTTGAGCGCCTCTGCGTAATTCGATGGCACCAATCCAATCGCTATAGAGAACGCTTCTTCGGCAGAGGTGGATAACCTGACCTCGTGGTCGATTACCTTTTCTCGGAAGATGGCCCACAACTTCTCTTCATCTCCTGTGCTGGAGAGTTGGTCATCGTTGAGAACTAACACAAACCGGGCGCTGTATTGCTTCGAATACTCGTCGATGAACCCCAGTACCTCATCAATACCTAGCCTCGCGTGCTTGCGCTCGATGTCGTCGATCACGATCACTTCGTTTCGAAGCACGACCGGCGCCATTAGCAGCAGGTTCAGATCGTTTAAGGCGGCCAAGGCTTTGTAGTGCGTCGACAAGGCCTTTACACCCGCGCCGAACAGACTCTTAATTCCATCAAAAACGCCACCATGGGAGTCAACTCCGGGAATAGCGGACTCGATAAGCTTACGCTTAACCTGATCGACGCTTGACAGTCCAAACAGCGATACATAGAGGGCATTCTTGACCTTAACATCCTCGGCCTCGCTCTTGACTTCATTCCAAAGATGAGTCTTGCCCGTCCCCCATTTACCCGACAGCGCGATGACATTGTTGTCCGCTTCGCCGAGAAGCCGAATCAGTTGATCTTTTGTTTTCTTCAGCGACATATGTATTCAATCCGATAGAGTATGGGCAATCCACTGGAGCGCCCTAAATTATTTGTCCGATCCTATCCGATGGCTGACGGTGAAGCAAATTTGCGCAGTCGTCCGCTACGGACCCAAATCAGACGAGGGTCACAATCTAACTTTCGCGCTTACCAATAAACTTCAGTACTGCACGCTGGGCAGCAACTCGGAAAGATCGTCAGGATTGCAGCGCTCGCATTGCTGACTGTTCTCGTCGGTGAAGAAAAACGACTGCTCGTTGACGCGCCACATTCCTCAGGCTCAGACCCGTCCACCAGTACGAGGGTTATGAGTTGGGTGTCTTGAAGTAAAGAGTGGGCTGTTGCCATTGACGGGTGAAGTCACCGGATAGCGGCTGTGCGCGCATGTCCAGTGGAATGATGGGTTAGGGCGCAGGTGCGCGAGCAACTACATTGATGAAGTAGTCTGAACCAGCTTTACCATCGATAACCGATTCCTTGGCCCAAGCAATTACGGTTTGTTTCTTTGATTTTGCGTCTTGGAACTCGATCAACAACCCGTCTTTGCATGAAGAAACCGGGGTGAGTGTGAAAGCGAATGTTCCTGCTGTGAAGGCTAATTTCTCGGCAGACTACGTTGGAGACAATTTATTTCCAATCACCTGCAGATCATTCGCGATTATGGAAGCGCCACCATTTTTGGCACTTACCTTGATATTGATTGGACCAGCTTCGTGGATGGGTTTGCATCCATCGGCAGCAAATGATGCGAAAGGAATCGCTAGTAATGCCAAAATAATTAATGATTTCATGAAGTTTTCATTCGGTTGAGTTGTGCAAAGTGACTAGCGAAGTGCATAGGACATACTGCCACAGAAAAGTTGGCAAAGCAATATCAGATTCATGGGAGTGGCAATGTCGGCTTTTGGCCGTGAGCTGCCCACCTAAGGCAGATTTCGACGAAGGCGGACTTCCGTAAACGGCAATAAAAATGCCCACCATCTTTCGTGGCGTGCAACTGTGGGATTTTAGAAGTCGTAAAAGTATTATGCCGAACCTGTGTGGGCAATAAAGCTACACTGCAATCAGCTCGGCGATTTTCGCCGCGACCACCGCCATTGAATCTTATGCAGTGCTCAGCCCGCTTCGGGAGGCGAGCGTAGGCTGGCATTGAGGAGAGCGCAATACGTCGTGTTGTGCACGATTGGAACGAGCTGATTACGCATCAGCAGTACCGCAAGCTCTTTGTCGGCGACGCCCTCTCTCGGGAGGCAGCCGCCACGAGCAAGTCGCGCAGCTCTTTAGCTGCCCCCTGTCGGTCGTCCCGCGCGTGGCACAGGAAGACGTCACGAAGGTCAGGTTGCTGCGCTGCTCACGTTTAAACGGTTTCACGGATTGGCGTGAGTGACTGCACTTGGTCGGAAGTGTACGACAGGGACGAACCCGCGCTCGACCAGCGCGGCCGTGAACTGCTGCTGGAGCTATCACTGCTGCTGCCCGACGAGAAGTAGGAAGGGGCGGAGTAAGGTCTGCTGTTGCCATAGCCGCTACGGCGGTCACGGCATACAGGGCATGCATCGGCAGCTGAACTATGTCCACGTACTGGAGCTACGCATCTAGACATACGGTAGTCCTTGAAGAATAAGTATTGACGAAGTGCTTGGTCTATTCCGGGTCAATGTAATCAATTTGCCTTCTAAAAAGGTAGCTTAAATTGCTTCGCAGCACATACCATATTCATGGCAATAGAATGTCCGATCAATGCCATTTTAATATGGCCTATTTTAATTTATATGTACGGCGGAAGAAGTGTTAAATCTGCCTGACAATGTTTACATCTTATGGCTTCGAGTTTTATATCCTCCGCGCAAAATGGGCAGTTCTTCAACCCAGATAGTGACTGATTGTTTTCAGTATCACCGATATGCTTGGCTTTAACTGCCGCATCAGGTGCTCCGGGATTCACTATCACACTGGTCGATTTTTTATATGCCCATACAAGAGCAATGACCCACGGAATCAGAAGCCAGCCGAGTAAAAGATTTAAGACAAAAATTGACTTCTGGTCAGGATGTTTGAGATTGGTAGCCTTAATTGAGGGTAAAAAATAAACCCAAACGCCAAACGCGAATAACAATAACAATAGTACAAATCCCCCAGCATTGCTTCCATCATCGGCGTAAGCAAGCTGCATTGCAGATGACAAAAATACTGCTATCGTAAATTTATGGATTCCGCTTTTAAGCGCGATTTTATGCAGTACGTTCTTCGTCATCACAAATTCCATTTGAGTGTTTTTGTTGCGTCTATGGCAACAATAACACAGCCTGAGAGATCAAATGAATAAATGTTGTTTATTTTGAATGACGGCGAAATATCGCTAATCAGCCGGGTAGGGTCGATCGTAGGGTGGCCATCGCTGAGTGGCAACGTATCCAGTGTGGATTGGCGACATTGGAGTTGGCACTGCAGATTGGTAACCCGCGCCTGATGCCGCAATCGCCGGTCAAAGTCGCCGGTTTCAAAACGGCCATCGACAGCATTGAATGCCTCGCCGCTAAAGTTACGCACTCAATCGGCAGCAACGGCTATACCAGCAGCATCAAGCTCGAAACCAGAACCGAGGAAACCGAAGCTGAGCGCGAGAAACAGACTGATCCAGATGAAGGTATTACCGGCGTTATCGCACAGTGGCGCGATCAGGTTAGCAAAAAGACGAGGGACGTACTGGCGGGGTCACGGGGTAACGTGAAGGAACTCAAACATGCTTATGCCAGCAAGCAGAGTGCGATACCGGGGGGTGAAGCTGGAATGGGGGAAAAATACAGGAGCGGCGGGAAATTATTAAAGAAAACAGGGAAATTGACGGGGTTGACTGACCACTTTTAGCTCAGAGGAAATTCCAGTGTATGTTGGAACGCGAATATCAGCACTCGACGGCGGATTCGGTCTTACACGGATACGAAACCAGCCGTTCAAAAACCATTGGCGAGTAGTAGTCTTTTCAATCGACGAATTGCCGCAATGCGCAGGTGAGCGGACTCCCAAAATCCTATCCAAGAAAGCCAAATGCAATAGTCGCCAACGGTCGCCACGTTAATAGCCAACGGCAGCAATCGCTGCCTTTCGGACGCTCACGAAGTCCGCCTAACTGGCAGCAAAGGGCGAAACCGGCCGCAAGATCACTCGAAGATGGGTACTCCCGCGTCCCTGTGGACAAGTCAGGATATGTGGACAACGGTGAAGCACGTTGCCCACATACCCAAGACTTGCCCACAGGGGACCCTCGCGGCGTTTGCCTCCGGCCTGACGCGCTGCGCTTGCCCCAATTAGAAATAGAACCTTAACTTCATCACATGTCCGACCGTCCCGCCGTTCGCACACACTGGGGAACTTCTTCTGCACGACTTCCTTGACGGACTTGGCCAGTCACTGCCAACTTCGTTGAAGATCACTACTGGATCTATCAATATTCAAACGACCAAAACCAAGAAATTTCGGATGAACCAGAATCGTGGAACCAGACGCAAGAGGCTAACGCCGTGATTGCATGAATTGACACTCTTAATGTGTCTGTCGAGAAAATCGGCATAGAGGGTGTAGTTTGACGACAATGCAATGATGCCGTGCTGGCGCGCCAGATCCTGCAACTGGAACCAGGGCGCTGCCATCTTCACGCCGAGCGCCTTGACTTCGATGGAGCGCGTTACTGCGCAGCCGTCGTTATTCGACAGCACCACGACCGGTTTGCCTTCCAGGCGCGGGTTGAACACGCGCTCGCAACTGACATAAAAATTGTTGACATCCACCAGGGCAAACAACCGGGCAGGCGTGCTGTTCATGGTCAGACCGCAAACTTCCGTACCACCCCAGCCACCACGCCCCAGATCTGCAGATCATCGTCATCGCTGACAATAATGGTCTTGTAGGCAGAGTTTTCAGGGCGCAGTTCCACCACGCCATGGTGGCGGTACAGGCGTTTCAATGTGAATTCATTGCTGATCACAGCAACAACGATGTGGCCATGCCTGGGTTCGATCGAGCGGTCGACCAGCCCCCGGTCGCCAGCCAGAATGCCAGCGTTGATCATGCTGTCGCCCTCGACCGTGAAGTAAAACGACGCTGCCTTATGTTTTACAAGATACGTATTGAGGTCAAGACTTTCCTCGACATAGTCCGCAGCGGGGGAGGGGAAGCCGGCGGGAACTTTGATAAGAAACAACGGAACAGCGAATGCCAAAGGGCGGGTGAAACCTGGAGAGGACGCTGTGCCAGGCTGACTGGTGCGCACGCTTGCGTGCTTTTCAAGGGGCTCATGGAGAACTTAAATATACTGTATGAATGTACAGTATATTATCACCTCAGAGAAACGGCGTTCAGCTATTCTCATACGTATCTGGGTACAGTAGCTATCTGTCCAGTCCCGTTCCTACCAAATAGACGGCAAGTTTCGCGCACACTGGCATTCTGGATATGGGGAAGCAAGCCCAAATCATTAAGCGTTTGTATTCAGGGCGGGGCTGCCCAAGGCAATCTCGCCGACGACCATCGGATACGTGAGTGCAAGGTCTTCGTCAAGCAGGTTTGCATGCGGAAAAATCATAAATAGGGAAGCAAAAATAATTTAATCCCTGAATTTCTTTTTTTCACGCCAGATATCCTGCACAAATGGGGCAGTGGCCCCATATAACTCATGACCGCGGCGCATAATAATATGCGCGTCTGTTAGTCAGAGTGGCGTGGCTTTGCTTATAACCAGGCAGGTTTTTGACAACGTGTTTTGACCGTGCGACTTCTTTAATATTCGACGGCATTCTTAACCTGTGATCTCAGCCATACCTTTGGCTGGGCCTGATCGCATTTCCGGTTGGTGTAACCATAACGGTTTTGAAGACGACGCAAGATCACCACTGACATTTTCCGTGCAGTTGCAGAGTTTTCAATGGAATCAATGGCATAAGGTAGATTATGATGACTTATCCACAGACCTGCCCACACAATCTGGGGATAACTATTTTGAGCGCATGAAAATGCCAGATGCGTCGCGCTCATCTCGGTATAAATGATTTTGTTGTTTTAATAGCCAAGCAATTGCGAAATTTTTTGTGAGCTACGGATAAAACCATGATTTTTCATCTTTTTAAATCGGCTGGCTTTTTAATGTGCAACGCATGTTGAGTATCTGTTCACGAGGTGCCAACGTCCTGCGCGGCGCTCTGGTGTGCATCGACCAGAACAAGCCAAAGCCAAACGTGATCCCGTTCCGTTATGATCCGAGCATGCTCAGGCGCACCATGCAACCGCAGACGGGGGGCGCGGAACAGGGCGACCGCTCGGAAGCGATGCGCTATACCGGCGCACTAGTAGAGACCATCGACATCGAGGTTACGCTTGATGCTACCGATACACGAGAAAATAAGAACGCTGCCAGCCTTGGCTTACGCCCCCAACTGGCGGCTTTGGAGTTACTGGTGTATCCGCAAAGCCAGCAGGGCACGATGGGGGTGTTGCCGCTGACGGCTCCGCATCTGATGTTCATCTGCGGCACACAGCAAGGCTTGCCCGTGCGTCTGATCAATTACGCGATCCGCGAGAACAACTTCGACGCTAATCTGAACCCTGCCTGCGCTACCGTCACGTTGACAATGCAGGTGCTCAACGACACCGATTTGAATTCTGGCGCGCACGATTACCAACAGTTCCTAGCATATCAGCAGGAGCTGGAAGCAATCACAGTTGCAGCGCGGCCGCCAGCCAATTAGCCTGGAAAATTTGGCAAATCAGTTTTTAAAATAGTTCGATGGTCAGTAGGCATTGGCTGCAACGCACAGTCATTTTAATAAAATTGCAATGAAAATTCCAATCTCTCAAGATGATCGAATTTCTCATTTCCGCGCGGAAATCACAGGTTTTATTAAATTATTAATAATTTGATTATTTTCTTGAAGCATTTTCGGGCACAACTGTGCGCTAACCCTATTCAGGCTCACGGACAACCTGCTCGTACAACACCGGCAATCAGAATTGGAGAGGATGGAACTCATGGTCCGATTCCCGGCCGTGGTGCTGCAGATAAATTACTGGAAACCTTGTCTAAGGTTGGCAGGAAGAATTTTGTAAACAGGTGCTAGCTTCAGTCGGCCGTTTCAAAGCGGGTTGACGACCAGCACGGGGTGATTGTTCTTCTGGTCGTCAGTGTTGGAGATCAGTATGGTGAAGACCACGTGATGAAACAGCTCGCGTGCATCTCGATGGATGGAAAGTACCTACCTTAAAACAATTAGTTGGGGCACCGCATCGGCGCCGCACCAGACAATCGCGTTTTGTTCATATTGTTGTCCCAGCACTCTGGCAGATTCACGGGAAAGCCCCAATACGAAGTAGCTGGGTTCCCCGGGCCAGTTTCCGGTTGGATGCCTGCCGGTCCCGTGAAGATAGGTCAGGCTGCGTTTGTTCAGATCATGCGCCAGAACAGCTTGCCTGTTGGCGTTGACGGCATCTCCAAGGTTCTGGCTGAAGGGGTTACAGGCTGTCATGAACGCGCAGCAGTCGAATTTTGATTGCCGGTAGAGCTTTTTCAGCGCGTCATTGACGACACCTATCTGTATCACAAACGAAGGAGGACCATCGACACAGTAGTGTGTTTCCAGGTAGGCCTGGATTATTTGCGGATCGATGTTGCTTGCAGAAATCAAAGGATTTTCTCCTGAATGGCCGACGCCTGTTCGATTGTGCTTGTCATGGAACCGCGGATATATAAATCTGGTATGGGAGAAGTCAGTGTCAGTTCACCTGTTTTGTTCTTGAGCAGGCAGCAGTACCCGCGATTGCCTGTCATATCTGGCATTTACGATTCATTTTCCGACAGCAACGTGCAGTTCGTCACCAACCGGGTCTCCATTACACTGCGAAGGTCATTACCCAGCAAGCGCGCGACCTGGTCGAAGTTTGCCTGAATACGCACCAGAAGTTCGTCCAGATGCGTCGCAGCAGCCTGGTGCGATGCAAATCCGAATCGTGCAAAATCCTTTAACAAGGCAACCCGGGAAATATCCGATCTGCCGGAACAGACTTGCATGACAAGCCGTTTCGGGGTTTCATCCGGATTGGGAACCACGTCAAAGGCGGGTGCAAGGCGCCAGCGCTTCTCGTCGGCAGCATAAATGACCGCATGGTTGCGCGGGTGGTCATCATCGTTGCCCACTACCGCATTGAATACCATCCGGCCAAACAGCTCTGTCCAGTCTTCACGGGGAGCCCCGATGCGGCGCAACTCTTCGGCCAACCGGGGGTAGCTTGCGCCGCTGCTGTCTGCCGGACTGGTCGGCGGGTATTCGACCTGCAACAGCGATGCGCCGCTCACAGCCATGACGCGATGGTGACCATGACGGTCGAACCGCAGAACACGCACGATGCTGCGGCCTCCCATGAAAACGTGGAGACGGGTATCGGCAAAATTAAACCCTGCGTGACGCCCCCATTGCTGGGTGGCGTGCTCCAGCAAGGCGATATCGACAGTGTCCGTCAGCAGACCAGGCTTTACCAACCAGTAGGTGTCGCCATCCTGTATGGTCGCTTTCGGCCTTGCGCCACCCAGGCTCGGGGTTGCAAACAGGCGCTTCCTGAGTGCTGCGTTGAGCGGTGGTCTGTTTTCAGCGATCGCCAGCAGTTCCTGGACCAACGCTTCCAGCTGAGGCAAGCGTGGGCTGGAAAGACTGGCGACGTTTGGCGAAGCAGAGGTGCCAACGGCCAGGGCGCCCCAGCGATCTCCATTTCCCGACAAGACGAGATAACGCAGCGCAGTGCAACCCTCAGGCAGACCATGCGCGCGACGAAGGAGCGTTTGCCCCCAGGAATCCGGGCATGCGTCCCGCAACACATCGTGCAGGCCTCCATAACGCTGAAGTTGTCTTATTTCACCCGCAATAAACGGCAGGTTGACCGGGTCAATTGCCCAAGAAAGACCTGCCTCGACATAGCTCGGGGCATACCGGAACAGGCCGGCACTGGTCACCGGATCAGTCTTGTACCTTCCCACGACCACCCATTGTCCATTGTCGGGACGCTGGAGATAGACGTACAAGGGTTTGTTTGCGCTAGAAATATTCATCGTCGTGCCCGGTTTCAGGGCGTGCCCTGCCAGCAGGGTTGTCCATGTGCCAGAGGTCATTCCTGATGGCTGGTGCCGCATGTTCCAGGACGCCTAAAACATTCAGTGCTGCGAGGTACGCTCCCGCACTCACCGTGAACTCACCACGTTCCATCCGCTGAAGGGTGGGGTGCGAAATGCCAAGACGATCGCACAGGTCGCGCGCTGTGATCCGTTGCGCGATGCGCTGCTTGCGCACACACATTCCCCATGACTGAAGGCGTTCGGCAACTAGGGAGGGGGCCACTGTATGAGCAGGAGTTTTCTTTGCCATGGATACGCTGTGGGTGAACGTTATTTTTATATTATACGTATTAAATATATTTTTATGTTATATAAAATTACAGATGTTTGAACATAAAATTTATTTTAATGAATTTAAAATAAATTTCATGTTCATTATTTATCAATGCCATGGGTTATCTGGTTCTGTTGTGTAAGGCGGTTCTGATAGGGTTGCCGGTTTAATTGCGGAAGAATGCCAATGAACGACGCCTTACACAAGGTTCTCAAACGATTGCATTATCCACTCGAGATCATGCTGACCTGCGTGCGCTGGTACGTCGCCTATCCGCTGAGCCTGCGACACATACATCTCCTGGCAAGTACCACGCTGCTCGCTCTTCAACCATCCTGCGATCTGTCCTGGAGACCAGTTTGATAACAGCTTTTCTTCTACAAGGATCCTTAAGTCTGGGCGATTGCCCAACAACATCGATTTGGGGCGTTTCGCCCGTTTAAGAGAATTTTGTTCCGCTATACTGGCGCGATATTTCGCCACTCCGCCATTCCGGGCTATTTCTCGAGAAATAGTCGACGGTGAACCATTGAGCTTTCTGGCAATACTGCGAATGCTGCAATCACGATATAAAGCTCTAGATATCGTTTCGCGCTCTTCAAATTTCAGGCAAACCGCACGACGAAGCCTCGGTCGTGGTGCGATGCCACCATAGTAAAGCGAGTAAGAGTAAACCGTTGCTGCCGGTTTCTCGATGGTTCGAGATATGTCGCTCATCAGATGTCCTTGTTGCCACAACTGCCAGATCCTGGCTTTGCGATCATCGGTCATTGCTCCGTAAATACCTGGCATCGCACACCTCCTCGATTTTAATCGATGAAAAAATTTGGTGTTGCAACCACCGCTTGAATCCGCCTGTCTTAAAAATGGGGGGATTACCATATGACTTTTAGGCGTAACCGCAGTTTCTGTTCCATTACTCTCCATACCCCTATGACCGCATAGCGGGAGCAACACCACATTCCCAGAGCAGCAAAAACAAATCCACCAGACGCCGTTCAGGCGGCGTTACTACACAAGCAATTCACAAACAGAGAAACAGACGGCGCTTAGCGCCGTCTGTTTGATGGGTAGCATTCTTTTTCTAACCATCGCGTACAAAAGAGTTTTTCGCAGACTGGCAAAAATAGCCTGGTGCGGCGATTGTGCAATGCATCGCTACGCTCAATGACTCCCCCGTTCAGATTCGCTGCGCTCACTTAGCATGCGGCCTCCCCATTGGCATTGCACAAGCACCTCATGCACCAGGCCCCGCCAGCCATACCGCGAAAACTCATTTGAACCGATGCTCACAAAAAGAGCAAAAGACGCTACCCGACAAAACAACGTCACCATCAACAACCAGGTCCCGCTTCAAATCTATTTAACCCGATATGTGCAGGGCAACAACAGGAGAAACATCATGGATATTCGCCAAGTCATCACAGATAAAATCATTTTTATGCTCGAAAACGGTACTACACAATCAAACTCGCGCTGGACTAGTGGCGGACAGGGCGGGTTGCCAAAAAATGCAAGTACTGACGTTGCTTACAATGGGATTAATGTTTTGTTGTTATGGGCAGCTGCTGCCGAAAGTAGTTATACATCAAGCCGCTGGATGACCTACAAGCAAGCCGCAAGCGTTGGCGCGCAAGTGCGTAAAGGCGAAAAATCAACTATGTGCGCCTATTTTGAAATGATGAAATCAAAAACCGATGAAGTCCCAGCCAGCGGGGAAGATTCGCGCAAAGGGTTTTTCCCCATGTGCAAACCGTTTTTTTTATTTAATATCGCGCAAATGGACAATGTTCCAGAGGCTTTGTTACCGCAAGCCGCCCCGGTTAAAAATTTTTCGATTAACGAAACCGCCGAACAACTGATTATTTCCACTGGTGCGACTATTAATCATGGTTTTGATAGCGCTTTTTACACCCGTAGCAAAGACGCCATTTCTCTGCCGAACCGTGAACAATTTCGGTCTCCCGAGGCTTATTACGCCACAGCGTTGCATGAGTTGACCCACTGGACCGGCCACGAAAGCCGCTTAAACCGTGAATATGGAAAGCGTTTTGGGGACAATGCCTATGCTTTTGAGGAATTGGTTGCCGAGATCGGAGCTGCTTTCATATCGGGGCATATGGGTTTTGTTGATGTGATGATGGAAGACCACGCAAGCTATGTCGAAAGCTGGCTAACAGTTCTGAAAAACGATAAGACCGCGATTTTTACAGCTAGTAAACAAGCCAGCAACGCTTACGAGTTTATTCTTGCTAAAGCAGCTCGGGAACAACCGGAGCACGCGGAAATCTAACGACCATGGGATGGAACAGAAATTTCTTTTCTGTTCCATCCCATAACATGCGCAAGGAGGCCAACCAATGACCAAGAAAAAATCCTTTCCCGTAGGTTATCGTGAGGAATTCCGGCCACGATGACGAAGACATATGGGAAGATTTTTCAACTTTTTCGGAAGCGGAACCCGCACGTAACCAAGTCCCCAGGCAGGCGCTATGAAGCGCCTTGCCGATGGTACATTGATGTCAGAATATTGAAAGCGAAAATGGCAAATCCGATTA
The DNA here is from genome assembly GCF_034314045.1 of Glaciimonas sp. CA11.2. Lineage (NCBI taxonomy): Bacteria > Pseudomonadati > Pseudomonadota > Betaproteobacteria > Burkholderiales > Oxalobacteraceae > Glaciimonas > Glaciimonas sp. CA11.2. The sequence goes on from NZ_JAVIWL010000002.1 coordinate 52,119, forward strand.
CCAAAAATAGTGAAGCAAAAAAAATCCTCGCGGAGATGCGGGAAAAATTAGAAAATTTGGGATTGTTGACTATTACGCCAATGGAGGCGGTCCCCCGCGCCAAATCGTTATTTTTTTTGCTTATCGCAGAAAATCAACATGATTTACAGTCAGGCAGGGCCATCATTTCTGATGGCGTCATCGAGGCCCATATTAATCCACAAACATTCAACGTCAAAGTCGATTTTTATGTTGCTGAACAAATCGCGCATACAATCAAGCCGGCAAAGCACGGCAAAAAATGGACAGAAGAAGAGGACGCTGAATTGTCGACATTATGGTGTTTGCCAACGACGACGATTAACTATTTGGCCGAATATTTTGCGCGTAGTGCAGTCTCTATCACAGCAAGATTGGAAAAAACCGGGAGCACAGCAAGCCGCGAAGCAGCGCGGAACATTAGCAGAGAAAGAGAAATCAGTCTTCCATCGTCAGACTGACCGTCTGACGTGAAAAACCGCAACGCCGAAATCGGCCAACGGTTGATAACGTTGTCGGCATTTTCGGGGCAACGTTGGGCGCAAAGCCTGGACTATTTTTTATCCGTTGACCTGCTGATTGATTGTCGAATCCTAGCTAGTCTTAATAATCGAATGTGATTATTTTTTCTCTTTTGTTCGGCTGAGAGAGCCAAGGCCAGCATCTCTCCATCAACATATCCAGAAAACTTTGAACACGCCCTGAGAAAGGGGTGCCGTCTAAAAATCTCTATCCTCAACGACTCCAACGTGGATTGCATACCCTTACCCGCATATAAGAAGGGCTCTCAGAGGCTTAACATCTTTACAGCTACAACACCGCCAATGGCCCCGCCAATGACTGTAAGCCCGGCCAGTAGGGCAATGAGTCGCCATAATTTGCGTTCCAGCGCCTCATTGACCGCGACTAACTGCGTCACGCCAGTGCCCAGTTGCACCCTGATTGCGGCAGACGCGTTCCGGCCTGCAGCGACGAGTTTTCGTTCCTGCTCTGTGATCATGGACTCGAAGCCCATGCGCGCCGCTAGGAATGCCTTGCCACTTGCCTCCTTTATGGCTTGTTCAACGTTCGCTGCCAGGGACGCATCCAATGCTTCCACGCGCCCAATTAAGCCGTCTACATCGATCATCAGTTCTGCCAGGAGCGCTTCCCGAGCGGTTGCAATTCCCATTGTTATTCCTTACTTGAATAAGACCTTGAACACGTCATCGAGATTCTTGTTGGCCGACTTCGCTAATCGCTTGGCCGAAATCATGCTGATCGCCACATCTTTGGTCTCGTCATCTTTGGCGTCTTTGAGTAGCGCACGATAGTCAGTGTCATCGGCGACCAGGGCACCGACCGACATATTCAATACCCGCAAGCGATCAAAGATCTCATTGGTAAACACCACCGCCTCGGGGCGCAAGGTAAATTTCTTTTCCGCTGCATGAAAGCCCCAGACCAGGCTGAAGTGGCTGGCGACATCGTCCGCATCGTCGATCGCGACTTTATTAAAGACCACGCGGATTTTCTTGGGGGGCACGCCGAGGCCCGCTAACGTTTTAATCGTATTGATGGTGTCGGTTTGTTGCTTCTTGTCGCTGACCACGGGGACAATAAAATAATCGAATTCTTCATGGGAGCCATCAAACTGCCCCATTAATTTCACAAACTCATCGACGTTGGAGGCCCCGATATCGACAATGGCGGCGTCTGTGCGCATCATTTCTTCCTGCAAATGCCCGAAGTCTTTGCCTTTGAGGCGTGCTGACGCGGTACTTTCTCCGGCACCGGCGTTGATGGTTTCCACCGTAAATTCCTGCGCCTGCATGCGCGGCGCAAAGAGCTGTTTGGCTAACGTCGATTTACCGACGTTACCCGAAAAGTTAATGATCGCAATTTTGGAGTTCATACCGTTTTTTTCTCTTTCCGTTGTTGTTTCGCTATCCGTTCGTAATGCGCGATGTCCGTTGCTTCCTGGTGCGCGTCCGGTTGCATGAGACGCGCCAGATCCTGCACCGAGACCGGTTGCGCTGTGACCGACTCTTGCGCCGATGCCGGTGGAGCGGCGACGACATTGGTGATGACGACGGCAGGGTGGGGCGCTACTTGCCGAAAACGGTACAAATAGGTTTTCAGGGTCGTGAGCGTTAATTCGAGCCCCCCGCTGAGTAATGCCGCCTGGATCGCTTTGAGTTGTATGCCGGCGGCAAGTTGCCGTTCGATGTCCGGCAGGAGGGCACGCAGACGGGCGGCTTTGGTGGTCGGCTGCAGTTTGTTCAGGGCGTCTTTGATGTCCATGTTTCTCTTCTTTTTGCTTCTTTCGTGTCGCGCAAGAAATACTTTACGGCAACTATCTGCATTTGTCTACTTTTTGTATCCACTTTGTTTTATGTTTGATGATGCGTTGATTCCTTATTGATTCCCCTATGTTCTCGCTTTAGTCGCTATTTGTCGTTAAATAGTCTCCTGAATGCCTACGGACTGCGTCCTGCGTGATAGGGACGCCCTGACCCCTGGAGATTGTGCTCCTTAACCCGAGCAAAATCTCAATACACAAAACGCACCCCTTCCGGGGGATAAAACACCGTACAATACCATTGCCACATGGAAATATTCGTATATTCGCTTCCGACAAATGTAGGACAAAACTGTCTGGACGCCTTATCCCTGCTCAAATAACCGCATGACAATTGTCATACATCAGAGAGGACCCCATGCGCGACGGAAAAACGGTCTCGATTCGCTACAGTGACGACGAACTCAACCGGCTCGAACAGGCCGCCGCCATCGCCGGTTATGCCAAACTGTCGCCTTATCTGCGTGACAAAACATTGGATAAAATCAGCTTATCCAACAGCGCTCGTGATGGCGTGGAAGCCTGGTCTGAACGACAAGAAGTGACAGGCCGGTTAGCGGACATCGAACGCACGCAACACGCGGCCCATGCCATGCTCACCACGCTGCTGTATCTCGTGCATCGCAAGGCCTCCACCGGCGACATGCAGGACTTACAGGCTGCCGTGGAACACGCCGGCCTCTCTGCCAGCACGCTCGACAAGATCGCGCCGGCGTTGGGTAAATTGATCCAGCAACTACAACCGGAGTAGTCCATGCAGAAATTAGAAGCAGAAAATGCGACGCTGTTGTTGGGTGTGACGCTTCCCGTTGTTGGCTGGATTGCCGGCACGTATGCCGGACACGTACCGCTATCACCGTTTCCGCATGCCATTACCAACGCATTTCATGCCACGCCACGCGATCCTTTTATCCTCGCTGGCCTGGTCGCCGGCCTCGGTTTAGCGGCCAGTGCGGCCTATCTCTTGCGTGCGTATGGCGACGATGGTTATCGCGGCGCACCGTATAGACGCTGGTTACGCGGCTCCCGCATGGCGAACTGGCACAGCGTCAAAGCGAAGGTCAAGGCCGCCAACCGGCAGGAAAACGCCCGGCGCAAGAAGGAGGGCAAAGCCCCCTTGGCCCCGATCATGATCGGCGCGTTACCGATGCCGCTGCATCTGGAAAACCGCAATACGATGATCTGCGCGTCGGTCGGCTCCGGTAAATCGGTCACGATGGAAGGCATGATTGCGTCGGCGATTGGCCGACGCGACAAGATGGCGATTATTGACCCGAATGGGACGTTTTACTCAAAATTCAGCTTCCCAGGCGATATTTTGCTCAACGGCTTTGATGCACGGTCGGTGGGCTGGTCGCTGTTTAATGAAATCAAAGGGGTACACGACTACGACAGTGTGGCGAAAAGTGTCATTCCGCCGCAGATCGACGCCAGTGAAGAACAATGGTGTGCCTACAGCCGCGATGTGCTGGCTGACACGATGCGCAAACTCCATGAAATCGGCAACCCCGATCAGGACACCTTAGTCAATTTGCTGGTGCGCGAAGACGGCGATGTGATTAAAGCCTTTCTGGCGAACACTGATTCACAAGGGTATTTTCGGGAGAACGCGGAAAAGGCCGTCGCCAGCATTCAGTTCATGCTCAACAAGTATGTGCGGCCGTTGCGCTTCATGAGCAAGGGGGACTTTTCGATCCACGAATGGGTGCATAACCCCGACGCCGGGAACCTGTTCATTACCTGGCGCGAAGACATGCGTTCGACCCAGAAGCCGTTGGTGGCAACCTGGATCGACAGCATTTGCCGCACCATCCTCAGCTATGAACCGTTGTCCGCCACCGTGGACACGCGCCTCTGGCTATTCCTGGACGAACTGGAGTCGCTGGGGAAGCTCGAATCGTTTGTCTCAGCCGCGACCAAGGGGCGCAAGCATGGCTTGCGCATCGTCGGCAGTATTCAGGACTGGGCGCAACTGGACGAAAACTACGGGAAAGATGCCACCAAGACCTTGTTGTCCTGCTTTCGTAACTACATCATCTTCGGGGCATCGAATGCGCTCAATGCCGACAAGGCCAGTGAAATCCTGGGTAAGCAGCACGTCGAACGTCTCCAACTCACCACCACCGCCCATGGGGCCAGCCGCAATATCGTTGCCAGCGCACCAGAACCGGTTGTCCTGGATTCCGAAGTCTCCAATCTGAACGACCTGACCGGCTATGTCCTGTTTGCCGAAGACAATCCCATTGCGAAGATCACCGTACCCTATCGCGCCTATCCACAGCGCGCGGTCGGGATCGTGCTCAAAGGCAGCGCATGATCAATCTCACGCCGATCCGGGGCAACAATCAATATGCCGCAGCCCACTATTTTTCTTCTGCCGATGATTATTATGGCAAAGAAAATCCGGGTACCTGGCAGGGGAAGGGCGCGACTGCACTGGGCCTCACTGGCCCGGTAGAACAAGCGCAGCTGTCGCGCCTACTCAACGGCGAACTGCCCAACGGCGAGCACATCCAGACCACCTTTGATCCGGCCGAAAAAATGAAACGCATGGCGCTGGACGTCACGTTTTCTGCGCCCAAATCGGTGTCCATGCAGGCGCTGGTTGGCGGTGACCTGGCTGTGACCCTCGCCCACGACACGGCAGTCAGCCGGGCGGTGGAAGAAGTCGAGAAGCTGGCCGAAGCGCGTAAAAAAATGCAGGGGAAAAGCACCCGTGAGCGCACTGGCAAGTTGGTGGTCGGCAAATTTCGGCATGAGATGAGTCGCGCCAAAGACCCGCAGTTGCACACGCACGCCGTGATATTGAACATGACCCAGCGCGCCGATGGGGCCTGGCGCGCCGTCTCCAATGAAGACATCTTTCGGGTGCATCATCAGATAGAGGCCATCTACAAAGCGGAACTTGCCAAAGAACTGCAGGGTATCGGTTACGCCATCCGCTTAGTCGACGACAAGGGCAATTTCGAGCTGGCGCATATTACCCGTGAACAAATTGAGGGCTTTTCCGGTCGCAGCAAAGTCATTGAGGAAGCGCTCGCCAATCAGGGCAAGACGCGGGCGACGGCAACATCGCTGGAAAAACAAGTGATCTCGCTGGCGACCCGACCGCGCAAAGACGAACGTGACCGCGAGATCGTCAAACAGTATTGGGTAGAAAAAAGTCGTGCACTCCATATTGACTACGGCCCCCGGTCGCGCCTTGACGGTCTCCACTACAACACCGACGACAGTACCAACGCGCCGCCCACCCCCGATAAACAACCAGATAATCCGGACCGCATCGACCCCAGCGGCGAAGTCCATGTTCAAACACTCCCGGACAGCATCACGCCCGCGCAAGCGGTGGTGCACTATGCGATCAACCATCTCACCGAGCGCGAGGCGGTCGTCACAGAAAGTGCGTTGATGACCGCTGCCACACGGCGCGCCGTGGGTCTTGCTGGCTCCGCAGAAATCGAAAACGAAATCAACCGCCTAGTGCGCCAGGGCACACTGATCGAAGCCGTCCCCACGTACCGGATTGCGGACCATAATAGCGGCATGGCGCTGTCGATCGCCGGATGGAAATCGTACCTGCAAGAATTAAAAGAATGGACACCGGCCGAGACCGCCCGCTATGTGCAGTATGCTGTTACGAAAGGATCGCTGGTTCCTGCTGAGAAACGCTATACCACCCAAAAGGCGCTCAAACGGGAGCAGGCGATACTGGCGATTGCGCGCACCGGGCGCGGCGCCGTCTTGCCCATTCTGGCTGCAGCGGACGTGCGCGCCGCGCTGGAAAACACCTCTTTGAATGCCGGCCAGCGCGCAGCCGTCGAAACCATGGTCTGCACGACCAACCGGTTTGTGGGGATTCAGGGCGATGCCGGTACCGGTAAAACCTATACCGTCAATCAGGCGGTTGCCCTGATCCAACAGGCTACCACCATCACGGTAGCGGAGTGTGGCAAGGGTGGGGAAGGCAGCGGCTACCGCACGGTGGCGCTGGCTCCTTACGGGAATCAAGTCAAAGCGCTCAAAAGCGAGGGACTGGAAGCGCACACGCTGGCGAGTTTCCTGCGCACCAAAGACCAACCGATCGACGCCAGGACCGTCATCGTGTTAGATGAAGCGGGGGTCGTCGGGGCACGCCAAATGGAACAACTGATGCGGGTGGTGGAGAAAAGCGGCGCGCGAATGGTCTTGTTAGGAGACACCAAACAAACCGAAGCGATTGAAGCCGGTAAGCCCTTCGCGCAGCTGCAAATGGACGGCATGCAAACAGCGCGGATCAGCGACATTCAACGCCAGAAAAATCCTGAGTTAAAAATCGCCGTCGAACATGCGACCGAAGGGCGCGTGGGCTTATCGCTCAATCATATCAAGCATATTGAAGAGTGTCCCGATGCATCAGAACGGCATCGCGCCATCGTCACCGACTATATCCAGCTGAGTGAGCCGGATCGGCGCGCCACGCTGATTATCGCGGGCACGAACGCGGCACGGCGGGAAATTAACGACCTGGTGCGGCACGCATCCGATCTAGCAGGCAAGGGCCGCCAATTTGAAACGTTGACACGGGTCGATATGACGCAGGCCCAACGCCGCTTTGCCCCCAGCTATGTGCCCGGCGTGGTGATCCAGCCGGACAAAGATTATCCCCAATGTGGTTTAGTGCGCGGCGACATCTATACGGTCAAAGAAGCGCTGCCTGGCAATAAACTGATCGTCCAAAGACCGGACGGCACGATAGCAGAAATCAATCCCCGGAAAACGACCCAGTTAAGCGTCTACCACCTGGAAAAAACGGAACTGTCGGTGGGCGACACCATCCGCATCAATCGCAACAATCCCAGCCTGGATCTGACTAACGGGGACCGCATGCGCGTCACCGGCATTCTTGGTGGCATGGTGCGTCTGGAATCGGTCGAGCAGAAAGACGGACGAGCGGTGCGGTCATTAGAACTCCCTGCCAACAAGCCTTTACACCTGGAGCACGCGTATGCCTCCACCGTGCATAGTGCCCAGGGTCTGACCAATGACAAGGCCCTGATTGCGCTCGACACCACCAGCCGTACCACGTCACTAAATTTGTACTATGTCGCCATCAGTCGTGCCCGACATGAAGCGCGCATTTATACCAATTCTGTCGCGGCCTTGCCGGCGGCAATTGCCCGGCGCTTCGATAAAACGACTGCGCTGGCCGTTCAGCAGGAGCGGGTGGTGCAGCGGCGGGAACAAGGATTACAGCGCATGGGGAGCGCAGATGGAAAGCAAGCGATGCAGGGCAAACATCGGGAAGAAAAACGTCCCACCACGCCTGCGGAGGGGAACGACAGCAAGGGTAAAGAGGGATTGGGACGGGTGTAATAATTACCATTGCCGATAACGTCGCTTCCTTTCGTCACCCTATCGTTTCCGTTGACCGCTATCGGCCTCATCACGGATTTTGGATTGTGCCCAGCGACCAGCGAAGTCGGCACACACAGACACTGCACAAAAAAAGACCATCATTCCAGCCAATGGACCGCCCACCGTTTCAAGGCGCATCCTGCTCACCCCAATATAAAAGGTGATCTCGAAGATCAGCATGATCACAAAGACAGCAAAAAAACCGCGTTTCGCTGCCCGGGACCCTGACTTACAGTAACGCTCCATCCCTTGCAATTGTTTCAATCTAGTCATCGCGGTTTCCTCCAATGTTGATGCTGCGTCCGATGCGCACTGGGTGGGCTGTCGGCCTCAGTAGCTCGCGCGGTAATCGGTGCCTTGTTGCCAGCGACTTTGCCAATGATCGAGGTATTGTTTGGCGATCCCTGGATTGTTCCAGATCACCAGCACATTTTCACTATTACGCTTCGCAGCCGACGCCGTATAGTTAAAGCTGCCTGTCTCCACGTGACGCCCATCGACCACAAAATATTTATCATGGTGGATCGGGTAGGCGCTAATCGTGCGGGTCGGAATACCCGCACCGACCAGCAGATTCAGCGCCTGTCTGGGTGCATTGTTGCGCGCTTCCTGCAGGTTATTTTTATCGTCCACCAAGACAGCAACATCGACGCCGCGCCGTCTGGCATCCATCAGTGCACGTACGACGGGCACGGAGGTAAACGAATACGCTGCCAGCCGAATCGACGTTTTCGCAGATTTTAAGGTCTTGAGCACCAGCGCCTCGCCCCCGCCCTCCGGGGAGAAGGCGACCTCGATGGTTTGCGCAGCAGGGGCGACAACCTCGCGCCCACTCGCGAGTGACACCGCGATCAGGCAAGAACACAGTAATATTATTCGACGCATACCGCTCCTCTACCAGCGAACACGTTGAACTAATTTGTGTTGATTGAATACATCGATGGCGCGGGGAGACTGCGCTGGTTGCCACAGGACCTGGTGAAACACCGTGACCAGATAGCCATCCTCTGCACCGCCGACCGGATAGGAACCCACGCTCTCGCCGACACAGGCGCGCGGTCCGACCATGCCCGTCTCGGTGGTCCGCGCAGACTGCTGCGGGCTGCCCACGATGTCGAACACGGTGCTTTGAAAGTGTGACGAGGAAGCGGCTGTCCGAGGAACGCCCTGAACCACCACGGCCTGATTCTCAGCGACCTGCAAGGGAGCGGGGCAGGGGTCATACGGATCACTGACCGGCTCCGCATAGTTACCCCCTTTATTCGTCTGATTGGCCTCGTCACATTGTGGAAAAGGCCGGCCCTCATGCAAGTCCCGATACAGCCGGTCAACCGGTGGCCGACATGCGGCGACGGCTTTGGGTCCCTGGGGATTGCTCAAACAGAGTAATACCGTGCAACCATATTCGCTAGCACCGACCGGGACCATTGCGCCGATCACCCCGGTCATCAGCACCGCCCACCCTATTTTTCTCTTCATCGATTGCTCTCTTTTTGACGGATTAAAACGCTCATTCATTGATCACCACAAACGCATCGTCCTGCCGGGTGGCGACGGCCTCCTGCTGCAACGGCGCTACAGGCGGTGCGAGGGGGCGGTAGTCGGTCAATGGAGCGACCACCGGCACACCCTCACCGAAACTAACCCAGTCGCCCGCGGGAGCGCGGGTCTTTGCTGTGGGGGAGGCTGCACGATGCGTCACCGCAGACACGATGACCGCCGCATCACCGCTGTGTGGTGCGACCGCAGGCACTATCGGACCCGGAGCTGCGCCCAGCGCATTGGTCACCACTTTTTGTACGTAACTCGGTTCACCCGGATGATCCGGTTTAAATCCACGCGTAAAATTGCCACTGTAATAACAGGAGAATGCAGCCCGCAGCGCCTGCTGCTCATCCTTGAGTTTCACTGTGGCACGGACAAAGCAGTCCTTGAGGATCGCCGCACCGGCCCTGATATTGCGGCACGGATCAAAGATGGTTTCGTAGGTTTCGCCATAGCGGGCCAGGTTGTACCGATTGACTTGCGTCAGCCCCAAGGAAAAATTGTAGCCGGCCTTGTCCAATGCCCTGGCGGTTGCTATAGCTTCCTGCTGCGTGCGCGGCGCGCGCACGGTCCCATTGACTACCCCAATGGCATATGGATGAAACGTCGACTCGGTGGTGACCAGCCCTTTGAAGGTTTGCGGGTGGATGGCCGGTGCACACTGGGCCACCAGCGTTTCAAACGGCGTGAGTGGCTCTGCCGTGGCACCTACAGCGGGTATAACGGGTATCGAAGGTGGGGCAGCAAGACTGATCGGCAGCGCACCGGCGATGCCGATCGTGACCAGCAGGCGTTTAATGGCCGTCATACAGAATCTCCGAGATATACCGCCGTCCCGAGCGTTTATCGTAAGTAAACTGCACGACGACCTGGATCAGCGATTTGGCATACGCGACCACGTGCGACTGTTGCAGCGGTATTCCGGCCCGTAACACCATCATCGATAGCCGCTCGTACATCATGGCCGGGCTGTTCGCGTGGATCGTCGTGATCGACCCACCGGCCCCGGTATTGAGCATTTCCAGATACGAATAGGCTTCTGCGCCCCGTAACTCGCCCATGATGATGCGGTCGGGCGTCAGCCGCAGCGAAGCCTCAAGTAAATCAATGGCCGAGATCTTCGATTCGCCCTGGCCGCCACGGGAGTACAGCAAATGCAGACAATTCGGTTGTGCGGGGGTGATCTCGCGCGCATCTTCTATCGTCACAATGCGCTCATGGTCCGGCACCGTTTTTAATAAGGCATTTAAGAACGTGGTCTTACCGGTATTGGTGCCGGCCGAAATCATGATGTTTTTGTGCGCTAAGACCGCGCCACGCATAAAGCCGTCCCAGTCGCGGGCTTTGCAGAGCGCCAGTAAATGATCGTTCGAATACTCAGTGCTGCCTCCTGGGGCGTTGACGTGATCAAACGCGCCCTGTTGCTGGTAGTCATCCAGCGTGAAATCGCGCAACGACGGCTTACGGATACAGACCGCAATCGATTTTTCTTCGACGGCAGGGGCGCGCACCACCTGGACCCGGTAGCCGCCGCGTTCGGTGTCATCGATCCCCTCAGTCAGATCAATGGGCATCGTGGCCGACAATAACGGGCGCTCGCGGTCCGACTCCTGATGGGTGAAGGAGGCGGTCACATCGGCTAACGACTCCAGCAGCGCCAGGGATAAGTCCGGCATGGCAACGCGCGTCATATAACCGTGACCTTGTCGTCCGACAAACATTTCATAGGGCTTGTTGACGGCCAGCTCGGTGACCGTCGGATCATCCAGAAACGGCTGCATCGAGGCCAGTTTCGAGCGAAACGAGGCGATTTGGGACATAGGATACTTTCCTCAATCGATCAGCACGGCACCGTCTTGCTGCCGGGCGGCGTCCTGTTGCTTTTTGTAGATCTCCGAAAAGTCCAGATCGCGGTTCACAAAAATGCGGATGCGTGAGCCGGCCGGCGTCGTGATCGTGGGCGGAATATTAATAATCGGTGCCAGGATCGACTGCGAGGTCTGGGCGGCCGCCTGCTGAACCGATTGCCGGTATTGCGCCGAAGAATTGTTCTGATCGCTGGAACTGACCCCGGTATTGACGGCCCCGGCCCCGATGATCGACAGCAGTGCCGAGGTGCCAAAAATTTCCGCAAAATGGGCGTCCACGATCCCGCCCATGCCCGCCGTCCCAAGCTGGTCGGAGCCGATACTGTCTAACGCGACTTCGGTGATCGATCCATCCGGGTTCGCCGTGCGCAGCGTGTTCCACATGGTAAACAGCCGGCTTTGCCCCTTGCGTACTTCAGCGCTGTAGACACCACACAGGCGTGACCCCCACGGAATCAGTTTTAAGCGCCCGCGTTCGGCATATACGTCGCGCTGGATCAGTGCGCAGATTGTGCCCGGTAAATCCGAAATCGCCCGCGGGATCGTCACGCCTTCAATGACCTTGCCCTGCAGAATTTTATACTCCAGGTTGGTCACATTGGACGCCTGACTCAGTACCACGCCGTTGCCCGAGACGGCCCGCGCAAAGCGGGAATTCGGGTCTTGTGCACCGCGTTCGGTACCCGCCTCACTGGTCCCACCGAGCGTGCCCATCAGGGCAGCGGGGGTGGCATTCTGCGCGGCACCTTGCGCAGGTCCCGTGGAAGGCGCGCCCGTGCCACCGGGTTCGATCGCCGACTTCCTGCGGGCGTCGAGTAACAACCGGGCTTTTTCTTGTTGCTGCAGCGCCAGTTGCGCGCGTTGGGCGACTAAAGGATCTACCGCCGGCGTGGCGGGCGTGGCCGTTTTGACCGGTGGCACCACCGCAGCTGGCTGGTCATCGTTCAACACAGGCACGGTTTTACGCGGTGCCACGGTTAGCTGGGACTCCGCTGTTGTCGTGTCGCTCTTGGCCGCGCCACCTTTGACCCAAAACACCACCCCGAGCGCGGCGGCAGCGACTACCGCGATCGCAACGCCATTAAATTTCTTCTTGCGACTGGCCGCCACCAGCGACGCACTGGTGGTGGTTTCCCAGTCGTGCAGTACCTGGTCGCGGGTGGCATCCGGCGGGGGCGTCAACGTTGCCATCAATGCCCCCGCGCCGTCATTGCCACGGTCTCTTTTTTACTACCGGTGTTTTCCACGCAGAGGTGGGCGTCGCCATTGCGTAACGTGAATAAATGACCGATGCGCTCGACCACCATATACGCGCCTTCGCGGCGCGTATTGACCACCGATTCGGTGCCATCGCTGCCCACAATATAAAACGCCGGAATCTCACTGTTTTTGTCAAACTGGAAATAGGTAAATTCGCCATCATCAAACGCGCGCTGCAGTGGAATGGCCTGCTTGTCACCGGACGCCGCATAGTGCAGATTCAATGTGGCCGGGTCGAACCCTTTGCCGCTGCGCTCGTTTCCGCTATTTGGCATGCCGGAAGCAGCGTTCAGCATGCTGGCATTCGGGTAGATAAAACGCACCAGAAAGGTCATGTCACGCTGTCTGGCGGTGCTGTTGAGTTTAAAAAAGTAAGTGCGCTTGTTGGTGATGATGGTCATGTTAGTCGCCGCATTCGGCTCCACCGGCTTCACGAACAAGCGGCTGCCATTGATCACCGTTTGCCACGCAATCGAATCGCCCAACGTGCGCACCTTGATCTGCTCATCGGGTGCAAATTCAATCGTGGTCTGATAGCCATAGGTGCCCATTAGCTCGTAGACCTGATTGGGGTCATAGGCCACCTGCTTGATGCGCTGGTCCGTCAGTAACGGGCGCGGCAGTTTGGCGGCATAGACCGGCACAGCGCACAAAGTTGTTAACAAAGACACTATGGCGACGACAAGGGCGAACGGCGTGGGTTTCATCGGCTTTTCTCTTTCCTGTGGAGCAGGCTACTGATTGCTCAATTTTTGGTTTTTACTGTACGACGTGGCGGCAAAGCCGAGCGGATTTTCCCAGCGGTCACCCAGTGCTAACGGCTGAAACGTGAAGGTATTGCGCACCAGGGCGGTAAAATAATCGATTCGGCGCTCGCCACCCGGCCGCTCAGTGATACTTTGGAATTCGACCTGATAGGCATTTTTGCCAAGCGAATTGATGGCGGTGATTTTGGGATAGCGGCGTGCCCCTTTGCCGATCACGTAATACGGATTGTCCGGATTTTCTGCAGCGGTCTCCTGGTCGTATTGCCGTGCCACCGCATCGGTCGCGTGTAAACGGCATAAATCCGCATTACGTTGCCGCCAGTCAGGATCGAACGTATTGCACGCGGTAATGAAATCATTGACCTGACTTTCGACAAAGCTGTCCAGGCCGGAAATGGTGTCCGCGTTGACCACTTGCTGTTTGACCACATGACCGTTGGCATCCATGACGGCGATCACCGGAATGACGGTATGGATCTTCGAGAGTACCGTCACCGAGGAAGACAGCCCAGCCACTGCGATCAGCAACAACACAATAAAAAGATAAGCGCGGTTGCGCTCCTGCTTAATTTTATTTGCCCCGCCCAGCTGGACCTGCTGCGTCGTCGTCGGGTCGGTATCAAAGGTATGTTTGCCGGCCATTACTTGCCTCCTTTGATAGTTCTCACCGCCATCATCAACAACGATGCACCCTGCACAGAAGCCCCACCAGCAAGGCCCGCAGCCCAGCCTTTGACTTGCAGCATAAAAATAATCAAGACAAGCTCCAGCACATAGAGCGTATTGATTTGCTCAGCGCTGATAAATTTAGCTTCCGTAGCGGACGATGCGTTTTGCACTTCCTGGAAAAAGTCACCAAATGCCACAAAGCCAAATTTGACAATCGCAATGACTAAAATGTAAATCAGCGCGAAATTCAGCATTTTGCTGACCCAGTTCATGAACCACTGCCGTGTTTCCGAAAACATGGCGAAGCCAATAAACAGCGGCAGGAGAACCATCGTCAATGCCAAACCAAATTTAGCAATGGTCATGTAGAAAAGGGCAATAACAAATAACAATGTATTAAGCACTAACACCAGCATGCCATCCAGGATAGTGCCGACTGATTGCCAGCCTGAATTCCTAAGAGTCTTAGAAATCTCATTAGCGTTAACATAAAGCGCATCCAGCATGCTGGTACTAGACTTCCCCGCCATAATGGTTCCTGCTGCCGAGTCCATAAAAGAGACGAATACGTTATAAATGACTGACGCAAATCCACCCCAACTCAATGTGCCAAAAACTGCACAGGTCATGATGGTTTTCGCTAACAACTCACGTGCCTGAAAGGGAGCATGTCCTGCGTACACCTTGTACCCCAGCAACACCCAATACAACACAGCGGCGGAATACAGTGCCGGAGAAATAGCGTTCGCCAGTGCAGGATAAATTTGCGTTAAAAATGAATTGGTGTAAGCATCTGACGCGCCAATCATTCCCTGAAGATTAATGGTTGCCATTATTTACTTTCCCGTTTTTTTCCAATGATCAGCAACCGCAGGGTCAAGAATGTCCCCCTCTGTCAAGCGCACACCGGTACTTTCTTCCACTCGCTTCGTAACCGCTACCACACACACTTTTCTGCTATGCGTTTCTTTTTTTGTAATGAAAATATCAGCCTGACAATAATTAGGAAACCACGAGTAAAATTGCACGGAGGTTGCTGTCAATAACGGATTCCCCGATTTTTGCTCTGGCTGAACAATTACTTGCGGGGGCATCCCTGGCGTATTAGCTGGTGACGATGGAAATACGTAGTAAACAAGACCACCAACTGAAACGACTATCGCAAACGCGGTAACAAGCATCCATTTAGGCATGATTTTTCCCTACATCAGGAGTGCTATTGAGAGGCTGAAAATCGCAGGCGCACGGCGACATATCCAGCTTGGCCGAGTTAACAGCACACCCGCCGATTACCGCACCAATAAACAAAATAGCCAATACTTTCCAGCATTTCATAAATATCCAGAATGGTATCCAGACAGGGGCAAAAACAATTTTCAACAACAATAAAAAGAATTTCATAAGCCGTTCCTCTTCATAAATTTGACGACTGCGGTTACGGGGCGACACGTTTGTAGCGTTGCTGATCGTTCGCCGTCGCCTGATTTTGCTGGTTCAGCATGTTCGCCTGCAGATTCATATTCATCACGTTGAGCTTGGCCATCGCGGTTTGCAGCATGCCGTTTTCGGTCGCAATACGATTTTGCAGGTCAGCGGCATCTTTGGTATTGGCGGTGCTGTCGACTTGCCCGGCCATCGTCGATAAATTGTTCAGGTTGGTCTGCACCTGCGCATACAGCATGTCACCCCCGGTCATCGCCGCCCGTACCGAATCGGTACTCAGCTTGTAACTGGTGGCTCCCTGGCCCCGGGGATCCTGAAACAGCTCTTGCGGCATCGTCTTTAATAATTTTTCATAGCCGTTTTGACTGGCACCAAACGCCCCGCTATTTTGCTGCGAGACCACCTCCTGCCATGAGCCGGGGACCACCGACGAGGAGCGAATGGTGTCATTCAATCCGATGGCTCCCCGCTGGTACGACCCGGTCACGGCGGCATATTGATTTTTCATCGTTTCGTACTGTTGCTGCATTTGATTGAGCTGGTTCAACAATTGCGCCTGGGTGAGGATGTCGGTGGTTGGAATCTGGGCGATTGCGGGAGTCGCTGCAGAAAGGAACCACCCCATGGCAATGAGTAATAAAAATTTTTTCATGATCAGGTTCCTTTGGGGGTTAAGTTGTGGGTGTTTTCTGCCAGTGAGCGTTGCATGAACACCGGCACCCACTGTTCGGGCGCGCTGCTGCCCAGTTCGGCAATAATGGTGTCCATCAGTGCGACGCCCTTGTCGTTCGACGACAGCACCGGGATGAATTCTGGCAACTCCGACAGATCAAACACCGCTTTAATCGATTCATTGCCGCGCCGAATCAGGAATTTGCGGGCTTCCGGCGGTGTTTCCCGGATAAACGTGAATTCGGCTTCTGTCAGGCCCAGCTGACCCACGTAATCGGCGTGACTGGCTTCGCCATTTGGCAGGTAAATCTTGGTGGCGGTCTGCTTCTGGATCGAATCGGTTTCACAAAACAGGTACTTGGCGTCCGGCGTCACAAAAATCAGCAGTCCGTTCTTGCGCCGGATCTGCATGATGTAGGCATCGATTTTTTCACGCCAGTACGCGTGCTTGACCAGATTTTGGCCTTCTTCCAGCACCAGGATGAACGGTTGTCCGTTCATCGCCTGCTCGATGCGGTGAAATGGATAACTCAGCATCACCGGCAGCTCGGGCCGCGCGTCCGTCCCTTTGATCAGTTGCTGCATCTCAAAACAGTAGTGGCGGCAAGTACCCAGATCAATGCCATCATTCGGGTTATCAAACACGCCCCAGTTCGCGCCCGGCACTCCCTGTGCACCATGCCAGATTGCCATCGCGTCGGAGAGACTGCCCTGACCAAAGCACCAGGCCACATTGCGCAAGCGCCGGTCGGCCTCTGGTAACGTGTAATTTTCTTCCACGGCCTTGTGAAAGCGCCGCATGTCGTCGGGCGCAATCAGCCCGCCGTAACAGGTACGCATCAGCGACAACAGTTCAATCAAATAGGCCCGGTTCTCAGGCGTATCGGGCAGCTTGAACGGATTCCAGCCGCTGTTGCCCATCACCGACAAGGTTGTATGCTGGCCGCCCATGGCCGCCATAAACACCTTGGCCCCGTGCCGGTTATCGAACCAGAACACACGGGGTGCGGCCTTGTCGGCCATCGTAATCAACGCTGACAGGATCGTGGTCTTTCCGGCCCCGGTGTCGGCACTGACCGCCGTATGGCCGGCCACCATGCCTTCCATCTCGCGATGAAAGTTAAAATGATAGGCGGTGCCACTTTCGGTCTCGAACGGCATGATCGCCGGACCCCATAAATTACCTTCCATCTTGCCCATAGAAAAGTTATGCAACGACGCGAACCCGGCGAAATTGCGTGACTTGATCTTGCCGCGCCGCCCGATGAATTTCTGCGGTTGCCCCGGCAATTGCGACCAGAAAAAGGTTTCCATTCCGAACCATTCGCGCACCGCTTTCACACCCAGGCCGACAAAGGCTTTTTTGAGGTGGCCGACCGCGGCATCCAGGTCACTAATGGTCTGTTGTTTGTTGTCTATCGTGCCCGGTAGATGGACCGGTACATGCACCAGCATCGTCAGATGATGCAAGCCATTGACAGAGCGGCCCCGGCTGAGATCCTGCAAGCCCTGCTTAATGTCCGCTGTGTCTTCCTCGGCCACGCCCTCGCGGTCATTGACCTCGATGCGGCGCTTTTCCAGTTTCATGTCGGCTTCGGCGTGAATCCGGTCGGTAAAAAAGAACGATTGGGTAATAATGAATTCAACGGGTAACTTTAAGAACGCGTCCAGCATGTGCGAAGGGGTGCGGGTCGGCCACTCAGCCATGCTGAGGACCGCTGCCGCCCGGTGCTGGACTAACCCCTGCGTTTCCATTGTGTTGCTGACTGCCTTGAAATGCAGGCGCGACATCGCCAACGTCTGGTCCAGTGCCAATGCGGTCACCGGCACGCGTTCCTCTTCCAGATTGATCAGGTAATGAAAAAAGCCGCCGAGTTCGGTAAATGCTTCACCCAGATAATCGAGCAAGTCACTGGCTGCATAGGTAGCGCACTTGCCATACGTCGTCTGAAAGAGCGCCCAGTCCAGCTTGAAGCGCGTCACAGCGCTGTTGGCCTCCACGCTGGTGACCGTCTCAGACGTCAGTATCGGCAAGCGCTGGATCGACAGACGCCGCGCGCCATAAGCGGACAACGACTGCAGCAGCTGCTGCGACGCCTCATAGACATCCTTGGCCTGTTCTTCGTAGGACTCCAGATCTTTCTGGGTGACTTTGTTGCCAGAGAAGACATTGACGACGCGATCAATCAGACCCGGTGCCCCTTGTCGGAAGCGGTTGCGCACAATCGAGATGTAAATCTCGTTGATGTAAAAATGGCGTTTGTCATAGCGTGCCCGCCACGCGGCATTGAATTGACGAGAAAACCACGTGTGTCCCTCGCCGCCCGGATAACTATTCTGCTGGCGCCGCACCAGATGCACATAGATGCCCCGGTCGCTATTGGCAATCGAGCGTAGGATGGTATTGCGCTGGTTCTCGAACTGTTTGATTTGCTGCGCTGAGAGCGATTCGTAATACAGGCCATCGAGTTTAATGACCTGCACCAACCCATCATCTTTGGTAATCACGGTATGGTCGTCGTAGTGCACCGTGTACGGAATCATGTCGCTGAGCGCCATGTCATCGGCGTACTGCCGAGCGCCCTTCGGTAACGGCGTTGTCAGCGCCATATCGAATTGCTGCTTCAAGGTGTCAGCGAGGCGCATAGCTCCGGCACCCCCAGTGGCGTTTGTTGACGCAGGCTTTTACGTGGCTATAAGCCCCGACAATGCCGAACAGATAGACATCTTTTAGGCACACCAAGTAGGAGATAAAAAGAAAAACGGGGATCAGACCAAAGAAGAAAATTGACCGCGTGACCATCGCCCCCATGCCGGGGATAAACACGCTGATCCCAATACTGGTGAGCGTCAGTCCCCCTAACATGGAAGGGCGGGTCATCGCGATCACCAGCGTTTCCCCTTCATCATGAGCGTGCACGTCAACCATCATGCAATGCTACCGGCGCGGCTTTTGAGATCGCCGACGATCGATGGGGCAAAGAACACCAGACCAATTCCAAGACCCCAGCCCCCAAGCTGCATCAGGTCGATGCGGCCGGTCTTCCAGCGATAGCCCTGAATCGCCAGCGTGATAATACCGATGTAGTAGCCCCACTCAAAAATCAGCAGGTTGGTAATGCTTTTGAGGAAATCGGTGATGCCACCAAACGGACTGCCGCCCGCTGATTGGGCATGGGCAAATTCAGGTAAGAAAATGAAGCCCATTATCAGCACATTGACGGTAATGCTGAGAATGACATCTAACTTATCCGCTTTTTTTATCAGAATGACTGTTGGAGCAAGTAAAGATTTGTTGCTATGCATAGCGGTCCTTTATTAAAAATAATCACGAACGGGTTGATATCAGCGCGACTCTGAAGTTGTCACTCAGTCGCGTTAATTTCCAGTCCCCGACTTCCACAAAAACATGTCTAGCGGCTTTGCAATGGTTTTGCACGAACTGAATGACGTGGCATAAGTCTCTCCATGCCTTGACAGCTCCTCTTGTGGTTTGCATTAAATACGTTTGTTCATTCCGAATAAATGTCACATGAATAGTCCAGAATCCTTCCTCGGTTTGTCGTACTGTCACGTCGTAATTGTCACCAACCGACGCAGTCAGTACCTGTAAATCACGTTTTGTTAGTTTCAAATCAGGCATGGATTGACTTTTAGTAGATTGACTAATTACAAAGAAATAATTATTTTTCAATTTTGTTTAAAGAAAAGCTATGCGGCGATGTACATCGCAAAACTGTGAATTGATTGTCTTTTATTTCTCACAGAACACAAATTGGGTAAATTTTTAGGCGTTTTTAAAAATTGGCGTTATGCTGACAGGTTTGCCAAAATTAGACTCTATACAAATGTACAACTTCTCAGACTATGACTTAATCATTGACGCCCGTTGCCAGCGCGAGTACGAGGAGGATCACATCCCCGGCGCTGTGAACATGCCGGTGGTGAATAATGATGAATATGCCGAGGTGGGTACCTTGCATCGCACCGATAAAATGGGCGCGTACCGAATTGGTGTAGCGTATTCGCTGAGAAATATTGCGCGCTATCTCGAAGAGGAGATGCTGCAATACTCACGCAAAAGCCGTATTCTTGTGTATTGCTTTCGTGGCGGAAAACGCAGCAAACTATGGATCGACGCCCTTGAAACGATCGGCTATAGGGTCGATAAGTTGGAGGGTGGTTGGAAAGGGTACCGGCGATGGGTCAATGCGCAGCTGGCATCGGTACCGACCGAATACCATTATCACGTGCTCAGCGGGCCTACCGGATGTGGTAAAACACGCTTGTTATATGCATTAGAGGACGCTGGTGCGCAAGTGCTCGATCTGGAAGATATTGCCGTTCATCGCGGGTCTGTTTTAGGCGAAGTACCCGGCCAAAAGCAGCCGTCACAAAAATATTTCGATAGTCTGTTATTGCGGAAATTTAGCGCGTTTGATCCTAAAAAACCGATTTGGGTAGAGGCTGAGAGCAAAAAAATTGGCAACGTTCAGTTGCCAGATGCGCTGCTCGAATCGATGCGTAAAGGTCAAACCATTGTGATCGAAACCGACATGGCCCAGCGTGTTTTGCTGTGGCGTGAAGACTACCGGCATTTTGAAGAAGACCCGTTTTCGATGTTAGAGCGGTTAGTCTTCCTAAAACCGCTGGTGGGGAATAAGGAATTTGCCGCGTGGGAAGCGTTGGCCGAAGAAAAAGCAATGCCGCAGTTATTTGAGCAACTGATGCGTAACCATTATGACCCTACTTACCGGAGATCGATCTTGCGCAATTATCCAGAGATTGATGCTTCCCCGGTCATTCCGCTACACGACTTATCACCATCTGGTTTGTCAATCGTGGCCAAAACCCTGTGTGGTCAATTCCGCTAAACGGCGGTCCATCACGCTACACCAGAAGGGTGGCAGCATCGCGAGCCAGATCATGGTGAAATACCCGGCAGGGAGTGTCAAGGGTGAGGGTCGCAAGTGGCCGTACCAAAGCAATGGTCGCTTATGGTGCATGTTATGCAAGGGATTGTTGATAAGCAGTCTGTTGGATAACCAGAAATCACCATCCCACGCGACTTCGGATCTGTGGTGACCAGTGCCCCGGACCAGACCATAATGCTGTACGTAACCGATTAACTCCAACAGGAAGGTCACGACAACAGCCTGGCCCACGTACAGTACAAATCCATAAATTCCGCTCAAAAGGGAAAACACAACGACACATAACAATGTCAATACGCAACGCTGCATGACTCTGTTGCGCCAATCTAACCCGCGAAGACGGGTTTCATAACGCCATGCAGTCAGAAAGCCATTTATATATGACGGAACTAAAAACTGCCAAAAGCTAATGCCTTGCGCGGGGGCAGATCCGACATGTGCGATACCTACTTTCGCATGATGGATAGGATGGGTAATAGGATAGGTGGGATAACCCGCGATGCAATAGGTTATGTTGGCAGCAGTAGTAGAGTACCTACTGGAGCGGTGACCTAATTCATGCGCGTGTGCGGCGGCAACCGCGCCGACAACGCCGCACATCAACGCCATACACGTCATCCTAAATGGTGAAACACCTGCGCTGTATTGTATGGAAATAAATAAAAGTAATACCCACAAAATTAAAAAGAAGTGCGGAATATAAAAGGCGACTGTGGATGCGAAAGCAGAATTGTTGACCTTTGCTGGGAATTTAGTACGCCCTATCAAGTGGTCCAGAATAGGAGCGCAGCACAAAAACACGAGTAAGTAGATACCTTCGTTGTGTGTGTAGACAGCGCCTATGGCGAATAGTGGCACCAGCAACGCCAGCAAGAAGCTCAACACCTCTAGCCGAGTAACCCGTTAAGGTTCGCTTCGTGTACCGCATCAGTGATTTTGTCGACGTTGAATTTTTCTTTGATGAGGCCGAACTGACTATAAATCGCACTCGATTTCAGGTTTAGTTTTGCGGCAATCTCAGCGGTAATCAACCCGTTTTTTGAGAGTTGAAGGAGATAAATCTCCGCTTCGGACAGTTTAAATTTGCGCGCCGACTCTTGGTAGAGATGCCGCATCCACCAATCAAGCAACTCCATCCCAAGTGCACGAAATGTAATGCGGCTGCGAAGAAGGATTTTTTCGCCGGTTTGCTGGTCAGCATCGAGACCGACATATAACATCCCCATACGCTCACTAACATTCGCACTACTATGCGTTGGGATGACCATGCCACTGCGAAACCCGTAGGAAGCCGCGACCTCTAACATATCAATTTGGCCAGCTGTGACAGCGTGAATTTCCGAGCCGACCACAGGCGCCGTATTTGAGCGCGCATATTCGACAAATGGATCATTCATAAACCATTTGCGATCATTGTAAATTTTGCACCATTCGGGTTGGCAACCAATGAAATAGCGATACGTGTCCCGCTCCGCACTACGATCATCCTGGCGTAGGGTTGAATAAACGAACGATTCCCCACCAGCCTCCCCCACCACAAATTTACTGATATCAAAAACGTCTTTTTCGGTTTCACAACAAGCTATTTCGCTGATTGCGGAGAATACATTTTTATCCGTGAGATCCATCGGTATCCATGTGGTGAAATGTTCATTCTGCCAAATCGACATCCTTATCTGAACCTGGTTGATGGTAAGAAGTTCCGCAGCTGCCGCAAATCAGGGCATCTGTATCCGTCTTAATCGGTTGCGTTGTCCACACAAATACGGACTCCTCGGTGCATGCCTGGCATTCTTTGTTTTGCAACCAAAAAGGTTTTTTGCAACTCTCGCAATTGAAATTATGCATTTCATTTGCTGGTAAAAATTCCCAATCATCGACGTACTGATGGTTGCAATGAGGGCAGTCAAAATGGAGGTCTGTGGTCATTAAAGGGGTCTTTTAAATGTGTAGCAATAAAAATGACTGCTAGTTTAACGGCATTGTATGCTTTTTGAAAAAGATCAATGAATTCGTAAATTGCGCTGGATTTCAAGCGCGCACTATTTAGCTATAGGGTTGAGATGCATTTTGGTGACGTTATTGTTGTCTTTGAAAGGGCAAAAAAGTCTTGTTACTTCGATTTTGGCTGTTTCTGACAGCCGCATTCCGCATGTGATATCCATATAGCTTTGAGGTGCCATCATCGTGTACTTTACGACCTGCAATGATGTTTACATGCCGTCCCGGGGAAAGCGCTGGATGAATTTACCTTTACGACGGTCGGATAATGGGCGTCACCGGAGTCCGGTAAATTCCTGACGAGCGATTTCACTAACGCCTGAAACTGGACGGACTTATGCTGCATTAAGTTGGTTTAAACACCTTGCAATCATATTAAAGAATGCTTTAATATCATATCAACATATTAAAGAAGACTTTAAAATGCACCGATCCGCTGGCACCTACGTCATCACAACAACATTAGGCGAAGCGATTCGCGCTTTCGTTCCGCACGCTTTGCCGCCGGCTGATCCTCCGCTCTCTCTGGACTCCTATGCTGCACAGAACCGTGCAGCGGAACTGGCACTTGCCCGTTTATCCGGTGTGTCAGGGTTAGTGCCATCGGTCGATTGGTTGTTGTATAGCGCTATTCGGAAGGAAGCACTGCTCACCTCCCAGATCGAGGGTACACAAGCCACTTTGACCGATTTGTTTGATGAAGAGGCTGGTCTCGAGGTCAACAACAGCGACGACATTGAGGAGGTAACCAACTACTTGCGTGCATTTCGTTTGGTACAGGATAATCTTCGCGATACCAACGGGCTGCCAATCAGCGTGCGTTTGATTTGCGATGCACACAGGTTGCTGCTAGATGGAGTGCGAGGAACTGGCAAGCAGCCGGGCGAACTTCGACACTCACAAAACTGGATTGGCGGGAGTAGGCCCGGCAACGCTGTATTCGTTCCTCCACCGGCCGATCAGGTCGCCAACTTGCTGGGTGACGTGGAGCGCTTCATCCACGCCGAACCGGCGGCGCTTCCTCCTATGGTTAAAATTGCATTGGTGCATGCGCAATTTGAAACAATCCATCCTTTTCTTGATGGTAATGGGCGTATTGGCCGCCTACTGATCGCCGCCCTGCTGGAGCAGTGGGGATTGCTGCAAGAGCCGCTGTTATATTTGAGCGGCTATCTGAAACGGCATCAGGCCGAATACTACCAATTATTGTCTGGCATTCGGACAGAGGGTAATTGGGAAGCCTGGGTTGTATTCTTCCTTGACGGCGTAACCGCTGCTGCTGCGGAAGCAGAACGCAGCATCGTTGAGATCGCGAGCTTAGTCGCTGCTGATCGCCGTCGCCTACTCGACTCGCCCAAGTCCGGCTCTGCTGCCTATCGTTTGTTCGAGTTGCTGCCCATGATGCCGCGTTTTACTGTAGAGCGGGCACGACAAAAATTAGCTACTAGCTTTCCAACCGCAAACGCTGCGGTCAAGATGCTCACTGACCTGGGTATCGTCATTGAAATGACCGGGCAACGGAAGAATCGTAGTTTCGGATATCAAGCGTACATTGAATTGCTGGCGAAATAAATACCAGTCACGAACGCCGGACCAGAATACAGTTTATTTGAGCATCTTAGATGAGCTCATGTGAGAAGAGGGCGGTTAAAGCCGGAGGTACTCTGTACAAGGAAAGCGGCTGTCTTTTGCCGACCAGTTTTAAGCACTAGCGGGAGGCTGGCGATATGACTATCGTGCGACACGAAGTCGCTTGTGGAAGTTGTTCCCACTTCAGCGGAGGGAACCACCAGTATCACTTGATGAATGTCCACCCCCTGGATGGTGAAATTAAATCAAATGATGCGACAGATAGGGTGACACAGGGGGTAAGCCGCATACCACCGGATACAGACCAGGATGACGTCGATCGGAAAACGCATTCCTTTGAAGCTGAGCATGGCAGGCCGTCCACAGTTATGGGCTTCAAAGTCTACCTGGTCCCCTTGACGGCTCCGCTAATGCGACAGAACCTACAGAACCCACATCGATAAAATTACTTAAAAGCGGGCGTTCTCAAAGACCAAGTGCAACACCTTCTGCTGTAAGGTGCCGCCATGGCGAAAATTTACAAACATTTAACTACTCAGGAACGCGCCGTCGTCATGACCATGCGCGACGACCTGTGCTCCACCCGATCCATTGCTAAACGCCTTTGCCGTTCAGCCAGCACGATTAGCCGCGAACTCAAACGCACCAGCGGTGCCGGCGTCTACGATGCCAATCTGGCCCACGCACAATGCCAGGCGCGTCGTGTCCTGCCGCGACGTCTTCCCAAACTGCACGCGGACGGGGCCTTGTTCCAGGTCGTCCGGCATCAGCTAAAACTCCTCTGGTCGCCGCAGCAAATAGCGCGCAAACTCAGGGCCCTTTGGCCCGACAATTCTGAGAAATCTGTGTCCCACGAGACCATCTACAACGCCATCTACTTGCACCCACGCGGCGAACTCAAGCGTGAGCTGATTGCCTGCCTGCGTCACCACAACCAGGTCCGTAAGCCACGCAGCCGTGGCACCGATCGCCGGGGTCAGATCCCAGATATGCAGAGCATCCACATCCGGCCTCCAGAGGTCGAGGACCGCCTCATTCCCGGCCATTGGGAAGGGGACTTGATCAAGGGTGCCGGCAACCGCTCATCGGTGGGCACGCTGGTCGAGCGCACGACCGGCTTTGTGGTGCTCGCCAAGATGGACAACGCAACCACCAAAGCGGTCGTCGACAGCTTCTCGGCGGTGCTCAACCGCGAGCCGGCAGCGATGCGCAAGACCATGACTTACGACCAAGGGCGCGAGATGCACGGCCACAAAATCCTCACCGAGCGCACCGGTGTTCAGATCTATTTCGCCGACCCGCACAGCCCTTGGCAGCGCGGGTCAAATGAAAATACCAACGGCTTGTTGCGCCAATACATGCCCAAGGGTTCGGACCTGTCGATCTACTCTCAGGACGAACTCGACGCCATCGCCTTGTCGCTCAATACGCGTCCAAGAGCAAGGCTCGATTATGAGTCGCCACTCGTCGTTTATACTCAGCACATCGCGTTGCTACAACATCCGACTGACACTGTTAATTAACCCAGTGTTGCGCTTGGTATTTGAAACCGCCAAATATCATGCAATTATCTTCCCGATTTGGCCGTAATCAACACGTTTTGCGCTCGAATTTCCCCCTGACAGACGATCAAATTACAGCAGTCGCTCCTTCGATTTTCGCGGAAGAAAAACACGCCAGCCGGTCAGAGCGGTACACCTACATTCCGACAAGTGATGTGCTGCGCGGTTTGCGTAAAGAAGGATTTAGCCCGTTCATGGTTTGCCAAACTCGCACTCGTGACGATGCGAAGCGCGACCATACAAAACATATGATCCGCTTGCGCCATGCAAGCCAAATCGACGGCAAGGAAGCCAACGAAATCATTTTGCTGAATAGCCATGATGGTTCATCGTCGTATCAAATGCTATCCGGTGTTTTTCGCTTCGTCTGCTCGAATGGCATGGTTTGCGGCGACATATTAAGTGATATCCGCATTCGTCATAAAGGCAACATCGTTGACAACGTGATCGCAGGTGCTTTTCGTGTCCTAGACGATTTCGAGCTGGTCAATGGACAAAAAGACGGGATGAAATCCTTAACGCTCAACGAGGGAGAGCAAGGAGCATTTGCCCGCGCTGCATTAACTTTGAAATACGATACTGAATTGACACCGGCACCTATCACCGAAAATCAAATTCTGCGCCCAAAACGAATGGAAGACCGTTCTGATAATTTGTGGACAACTTTTAATTGTGTTCAAGAAAACTTGGTTAGAGGTGGTTTGCGTGGTCGCAGCGCTACCGGCCAAGTCAGTACGACACGCGAAGTAAAAGGGATTGACCAAAACATCAAACTCAATCGCGCCTTATGGGTTCTCGCGGAAGAAATGCGCAAAATTAAAGGGTAAGAAATTTAAACGAGGCGGATTTCGCCGCCTCATTTTACAAGTCAAATTTCGTCATGACGAAAAAATGACTTGATGGAGCGGATGAGTCTGGAAACCCTAGGGGTAGGGCGCCTTGGTTCTACAAGCCCCGGTGTTTTAGAAAGGCGATGAGGTAGGGACTTATATGCAGGTCACCCATGACCCCTTTGGTGGTAATGCAGGTCACCCATGACCCCTTTGGTGGTAATGCAGGTCACCCATGACCCCTTTGGTGGTAATGCAGGTCACCCATGACCCCTTTGGTGGTAATGCAGGTCACCCATGACCCCCTTTGGTGGTAATGCAGGTCACCCATGACCCCTTTGGTGGTAATGCAGGTCACCCATGACCCCTTTGGTGGTAATGCAGGTCACCCATGACCCCCTTTGGTGGTAATGCAGGTCACCCATGACCCCTTTGGTGGTAATGCAGGTCACCCATGACCCCTTTGGTGGTAATGCAGGTCACCCATGACCCCTTTGGTGGTAATGCAGGTCACCCATGACCCCTTTGGTGGTAATGCAGGTCACCCATGACCCCTTTGGTGGTAATGCAGGTCACCCATGACCCCCTTTGGTGGTAATGCAGGTCACCCATGACCTCCTAAAGAGATAGAGAGGTTTAGTTTTAAAGAGAGCGAAGCCGCAATCTCGTTGATATCTTCAGGGACTGTAATATGGCAGACATCAAATCACAGCCCAACCACAAAAGTGTGCATTACTGATCATTTAGCTCGATTCGTTCCTATTTAATTTTTTTTGAGTAGTTTTCATGGATTTTTGGTGTAGCAGCAAATGGGTTTATGTCGTCGAACGAGAAAAAAATGGACCCTACTTCAGCCGCCCGCGACGATATTTTTTTCCGTAGGAGCTTATGCATTTCTTCGTCATGACGAAGAAATGGTTTGAGGTAGAGGCTAATGCCGTAGGAGCTTATGCATTTCTTCGTCATGACGAAGAAATGGTTTGAGGTAGAGGCTAATGCGGGAGTTGATGGTGACGTTTGCGAGCGCTGCTACATTGGCGTCCTTGGCCCCTCCGGCCTTTTCTGACTTTTCTGACTCAGCTGCCCCTTTGCTCTCAGTTCCGATAGTGATAGCACGGGTCGTTACCGGCCCCGTGTCCACATGGACCGCCTGCTCTATAGGTGGTTGTTTTCCAACCGTAATCACTAGCGTGTAATTCCCTGGCGGCAAATCTTTAAATGAGAATTCGCCGTCGCTGGCACTAGAAGTGCTGTCACCGGTCTCGCGAATTTCCAGCCGTGCATTTGCTACCGGGCGCATGTCCGCATTAGATTGAAGATGACCCTGTAAACCACCTGAAGTCGCGGCAATAGCAACATGTGCGATGACGTTGGTGGTGAGCCCCAACAAGATGCATACTCGTTGTGCTCGTTTTTTACGTAGCATTATAGATTCCTTAACGAATTCGATATCACTATTACAGCAACCCGCGGAGGTGCGGGATTGCAAAGAGTGCTCAATATCTACTCGTTTTGTTACCGGAGAATTACAATGCGATGCATTCCGTTGCAATCAAACACGATCATCGCTGGCTAAGTATTGGATAAGTATTCAGTACTAGAATCATGCACCCCAGGTTATTTATGTTAATAAAAAGAAAAGTATTTGCGGGATCCTGGGCCTCAGAAAAATCGTCCATACGCACCAACTATATTTTGTAAAAGTGCTTGATGGACAGCTTGTGTATTAATCGAAGCTGGTTCATTAGGTTTGTCTTCCTTGCGCTCGATTTTATGCCACTATTTTTCCCCTTCTCTTGCCCCCTTACCCATAATTCCGAACGCCGGATTGCGTTTTGTCCGCTGATCGCACCTTGCGAAGTGCCGCTATAGTCCGCTTGCCGCCATTGTCAATTTGCGACTGTAAGAAGAAATTTAATGAATTACTAAAGCAGAATTTCAACTTTCAGTCGGTAAGATCCCATTGAAAGTGACTATCAGCCTATATTATTAATTCAATGGAAACTATCGCCATTCCTATGGCTATACTGACGCGCCATCGTTTGCAACGGTATAGCCGTCCGCCTTTGCAGCAGAGCAAATGGTACTGAAGTACCGCGCGTTACTGTTACTACTTTCACCACATCACTGCTATCAAAACACTGTCACCGCTCTCACACGCAGTTCCGCATAAACAAAGCACATCACGGTACAAAGAGGAAAAATGTTCAATTTCAAAAAAAACCTTAGAGGGTCACGCGCTGTGTTCCAGGCAAGCGCTTCCAAAAGTCATCCGCGCGCGTGGTTTGTGCGTAGTTTGTTGGGGTGCACATGCGCAGTGAGTGCAGGTTTTTCATTACCTGTCCAGGCTGCACCAGAAGAAGTTCAAGTCTACATGGACGATTTAAGTGGTCCCGGTCATTTCGGTCTCGATGTGCATAACAACTATGTGATTTCTGGGGCTGATACCCCAGCCTATAAAGGTGAGTTGCCTCCTCGCCATGTGTACCGTCTGACGCCTGAATTTTATTACGGCCTTACCAAGACAATTGAATTGGGCCTGTACGTTCTGACCACGCGTGATGCGCAGGGTGGCACGCACAACGAAGGTGGAAAGGTACGCATTAAGTACATCGCGCCTCACGATGCAACAACGGGGTTTTTTTGGGGCGTTAATCTGGAAGCAGGGAAAACTAATTTACGTGTATCGGAAATGGCTTGGAATGCTCAGTTAAAAGGTATTTTGGGTTATCGGACAGGTCCGTGGACATTGGCCATCAATCCAAATCTGGATTGGAGCCCATCAAAAGGTGGTGGCCCGGTGGTAGGGTCGCTTGATGGAAAAGTAGCGTATAGCTTGGCAGAAAAGACGCAGATTGGCTTCGAAATATACAACGAACTAGGTCCTGTGAGTAATCCTCAGGCACTCAACAAAAACAGCAAAACATTGTATGCGGTGGTGGATCAGGAGGCGGGCGGATTTGATATTAACGCGGGGATAGGTCGAGGTCTCACCAACGATGCGGACCGCTGGGTACTGAAATTTATTGTCGGTACGCACTTCTGATTGATGCAGTTGTAACGGTTTACTTCAAGGCTGCATTACCGAATCGGTCTGTCGCATTTGATGTTGATGTAAAACGACTGTCTACCTCCCGTTACGCTAAATTTTGGGTGAGTTCGCGGCAATAAGACCGCAATTGGTGCGGAACTATTTTTTCATAACTTTATCTACCAAATCTTGAGAAATATTTTTTATTACTGCAAATATTAGCAATGTTTTAGAGAATCATTTTTTCAAAAATTCTCAGTAAATGCGCCGAATTTTGAATGTTTATCGTGTTATTTAACCTGTTGTCTGTAGCAAGATAAACGTATTAGTTGCGTAAGCTCAAGAGACGTTTTTTGCGAGCAGCGTCTTTTTTGTGTCTGGAGTAACCGCAACCCCGATGTGACCACCATACAGAAGGAGTCGTTATGAAAGCAGTCATCTATAAAGGTCCACGCGATGTCGAGGTGAAAGAAGTTCCTGATGCCACGATTGAGAAAGCTACCGATGTGCTGGTGAAAATTACCACCACCAATATTTGCGGATCGGATCTTCATATGTATGAAGGGAGGACCAATTTCGAACCGGGAAATATTTTCGGGCATGAAAACCTGGGTGTGGTGATTGAAATCGGTAGTGCCGTAGAGCGCATCAAAGTGGGCGATCACGTCTGCATGCCCTTTAACATTGGATGTGGTTTTTGCGAAAACTGTGAACGTGGATTGACCGGATATTGCTTGATCGCAAATCCTGGTTCTGCCGGGGCAGCGTATGGCTTCGCAGGGATGGGGCCGTATAAAGGAGGGCAGGCAGAACTGTTGCGCGTTCCTTATGCGGATTTCAATTGTCTTGTTTTGCCGCCCGATGCCGAAGAAAAAGAAAATGATTACGTCATGCTGTCAGATATATTTCCCACCGGCTATCACGCCACGGAACTCGCCGGCGTGCAGGTGGGCGATTCAGTGGTTGTGTATGGCGCCGGACCTGTCGGTCTGATGGCGGCCTACTCATCAATCATTAAAGGCGCAAGCAAGGTGATGGTTGTTGATATCCATAAGGACCGACTAGATCTTGCTGAAAAAATTGGGGCGATTCCAATCGATGATAGTGACGGGTCCGGTATAGAGCAGGTATTGGCGTTGACGGACGGGATGGGTGCTGATCGCGGCTGTGAATGTGTTGGTTATCAATGTTGCGACCATAAACGGCATGAGGTGCCGAATCTGACGATGAATAGTCTGGTGCAGACCGTGCGCGCTACAGGTGGCATTGGCGTAGTTGGCGTTTTTATTCCGGAAGACCCGGGCGCAGCAGATAAGCTCGCCAGGGAAGGAAAAATTGCTTTCGATATGGGGCAGTTCTGGTTTAAGGGCCAACGTATAGCGACCGGGCAGGCCAACGTAAAAGCCTATAACCGCAAGTTAAGTAAATTAATCGCGGTCGGTAAAGCGACGCCATCATTTCTCATTTCACATGAACTGCCGCTAGAGGAAGCCCCTAAAGCCTATAAACATTTCGATGCACGCAAGGACGGTTGGACCAAGGTTGTTTTGAAACCGGGGATGTAAAACCGGAGACTACGTTCTTGCCAAACGATCCTTACAAGGATGCTCATGGCTCTACTTTAGTTATTCAGTCATGAGCAGGTCACAATGTGTTGGCAAGAGGGAAACGTTTACATCTGGGCTTGTGTTGTGCGTCCATCCATCACAAATTGCTCTGCAATTTCGATATGATGTGTGTAATTAGCCATCGATCGGACAGCCCAATGACCAAGAAAAATTCCCCGTATTCATCCGTTATCATTGACGCCATCCAGCGCAACAATGCAGGCCGTGAGCCCGAGCGGCTGGCGATGAAGTACGCCAAGATGTCCCAGAACCCGTTCATCTTCCTGCGCGGTACCTGTCATCTGTTCTACGATGCATTGCCGGATACTCCGCTATTTCGGGATGCGCCTCTGGCATGGTGTTGCGGGGATTTGCATTTTGAGAACTTCGGCAGCTACAAGGGCGACAACCGGCTGGTTTATTTCGACATCAATGACTACGACGAGGCCGCTTTGGCTCCCGCTACTTGGGATATGGTGCGGTTATTGACCAGCGTCCAGTGCGGCGCTGATGCGCTGCGTGCGACACGCGCGGAAGCGTTAGCGGTTAGCCAGAGCTGTCTGGATGCTTACCGCAGTGCCCTCATTACCGGCAAGCCGCTCTGGGTCGAACGAGAAACCTCCAGTGGGCTGGTAAATACGCTGTTAACGGCCTTACAGGGTCGGGAGCGTGCTGCGTTCTTGAACAAGCGGACAATTTCCAAGGGCCAGCGACGTAGCTTGAAAATAGATTGCGTAAAGGCGCTGCCTGCCTCTGATTCTCAGAAAAAGACGGTCATCAAGTTTATGGATCGTTATGCATCCAGCCAGCAGAACCCGAATTTTTTTCAGGTACTCGATGTGGCACGCCGTATCGCAGGTACCGGTAGCCTTGGGGTGGAACGTTTTGTCGTGCTGGTCAATGGAAAGGGCTCTCCGGACGGCAACTATCTGCTCGACATTAAAGAGGCCAAACCGTCCGCGCTGGTACCTCATCTCAACCGCCTAGGGATCAAACAGCCGGTTTGGGCGGATGAAGCGAGCCGTGTAGTGGCGATTCAAAAACGGATGCAAGCGGTTGATCACGCATTTTTACAGCCGGTAAAACTGGCTGGATTGTCGTGCATCCTTAAAGGCTTACAACCCTCAGAAGATCGGGTGGCGATCGGCGACTGGGGCAAAAAGCTCGACCGCCTGAAGGAGGTCGTATCCACGATGGGCCGCAATCTGGCATGGGATCAACTTCGCGCATCCGGACGATCAGGCGCAGCTAATGCAGATGCGCTGATCGCCTTCGCACAAGGGGATGACTGGATGCAAGAGATGCTGGATGCGTCGCTAGAAATGACGCATACAACGCAGCAGCAATGGCAAACTTTTGTAGCGTGGCGAAGCAGTAATCCAACACCTGCTGATTGAAGTTTCAGGAGCAAAGCCACGCCAGTGATTGAGAGCCTTAACCTTTCATGCCGGTCGTACTTCAAAGAAGCCCGGTGTGATCCTTTTGGATTTCCCGCGTTTTTTGAAAATCATCAGTGCACGCGCACAATCCGATAAGCTGCGCGTGGTAGTCCTGCCGGATGTCCATCGCGTTCGCGTGCAATCAAATACCTGCTCAGCGCATCCAGATCATTGATGCCGGTATCCAGACGTTCGGTGCCTTGGGTTAGCACACTGAATCCGTCGCCGCCCTGGGCAATGAAGCTATTGAGGCTGACCCGGTATTGCTGATGCGCGTCTATAGCAATCCCATTGAGCGTCACGCTGCCTAATACCACGCGGTGTCCGACGGGTTGTTTCAGGTCCCAGCGATACTGCAGACCATCCGAAATTTGCAGCATGTTGTGACCCCAGCCCTGTTGCTCGAGCAAGGCTAATAGCTGAGCGCCACTGAGCGATTCCACGATCAGCGTATTACCAAATGGCATAGTGATCGCGAGCTGCGCATAGTTACTGCCATTGGTACCGCTTTCCAGATCCTCGCGGATGCTGCTTTGGTTAAGCATTGCGATTTTTGCGCCAAATTCGCGGGTCGCCGCAAGTTGTGAATCGGCGATCACATCGCCCAATGGCGACTCTCCGGCATCGTTCATCGCGCGGTCGATACGCGGCAACGCGAGGTGTGCAATCGGTTTTGCCAACACCGCTTCGCTGCGTGCCTTTAGTTGTTGTAGAAATAGAGAAAGGGCAGGGTCAGGCACGTATTTATTAGTTTCCATCAAGACGTTATGCGCAGTGATAGCAGTAATTTTTTTTGATAAGTCAACAATTTTGGGATCAATCGTCAATTTAATGCGCGTTAGCATGTGACCGTAAGATTCCCCCTGTGTCACGGTGCGCCCATCAACCTGGCAGGTGTAGCCATGATGCGTATGCGCGCTGATGATCAGCTTGATCGCCGGGTCCAGATGTTTGACGATCTCGACTATCGGACCGCGCAGCTGCGAACAACCGGTCTGGTCGAATGGCTCCTCCGTTTCGCCACCCTGATGAATCAAGACTACGATAGCGCTGACACCTTGGGCCTTAATCTCGGGTACCCACCGATTGATGGCATTTGCTTCATCGGTAAAATGTACGTTAGCGATACCGCTACCGGATACAATCCCTGCGGTACCTTGTAGAACAGCGCCAATAAACGCGATCTTGATGCCATGTGTCTGTTCGATGCGATACGCTGCCAGTATGGGCTGGTTGCTGGCGTTGTCGATAACGTTAGCGGCCAGATAGGGGAACTGTGCGCCTGGAAAATTACTCTCAAAACGACAAGCTTTGTCTGGACGGGTTGATTTACAACCGCCATGTTGATAGCGCATTAACTCTGCACTTCCTTGATCAAATTCGTGATTTCCAACTGAGCTTACGCGTAGTTTGAGTTGATTGAGCGCCAGAATAGTCGGCTCATCGGCCCACAGCGAAGATAGTGCCGGAGTGGCGCCAATCATATCGCCAGCACCCACGAATAGTAATTGTGGATCTTCGGCACGCCAGACATTCAAGGCACCGCCGATTGTATCGATGCCGCCAACTTTGATCTTGCGTGCAGCCGGTTCGCCAGCAGCGATAAAGCTTTTCGTCTCTGATTCAAGATGGCCATGTAAATCGTTTATAGCGACAAGATTGACTTCAACCGGCGCTCCCGACGAAGCGTTTTGTAACGCGCTGCATGCTGTTATTGCAATCAAAACAGCGCTACAAAAAATAAGCTTCCAAGTCAAAGGCTTTGTACGCATAGTGTTTAAAGATTCCATCAAGCGATATGCAATTTATTGGGCTCGGCCGCAGCCTGTATCTGGGTGCGTTTGTCGGTGATCCCGCCGACACAGGCGCGTAGCATCAACACTTTCAAATGATCGTTAATACGTTCAATACGCTCCTGAAACATATTAAAGAAAAACATCCCCACTACAGCGATGCCGATACCCAGCGCTGTGGCGTAGAGCGCCGTACCGATCCCTTGTGACACCTGACCTGGATCAGATACGCCGGACACAGCGAGCGCTTTAAAGGTATCGATGATACCTAAGATCGTACCAAGCAGGCCCAACAGGGGGGCGGCGGTGACGATCGTATCGAGAATCCATAGCCGATGCTGGACTGCACCGCGGTTGGCAATATATACCGACTCACTAAAATCTTCGAGGTCTTTTTCGGTAGTCAATTGATGTTTTTCGGCCAAAATATCGGACACTAACGTGAGCGGTAAACTAGGCTGCGCGGTCAGTTCCTGTGGCAATTCTTGTACATGCTGTACCGCATGCGTCATCGCTTTTTCTAGTCCAATTGCCTGACGCAGCGTGTAATTGAAAAACAATCCGCGCTCGATAATCACGAAGATTGCCAAGGCAGCGCACGCGTACATCACATAGAACGCCAGCTGGTGAAATAATTGCATGTTCATGCGTGAACCTTTTTACATAAATTAAGTGAGGTTATGCAAGGTAATAGAAGCGAAAGCTTGATAAAACCCGCAGACAAAGACAGTTTTGCGTGTAGCCGGACCGTCCTTGCTGCCCGGAAGCCTGTAGCGGCAAGGACGAGCGGCAAGGACGATTTATGGTGGGTCCCGTTTAGAACGAACCCGCCAAGGTTACCGTTGCGGCACGGGCGCCACCGACAACGTAATTGGGCACGCCAGCGGCTACTTTGCCGTAGGCTATCGCATTGGTGGCGACGCTATTGACTGCGGCAAGATACTGTTTGTTAAACAAATTCAAGCCGGACAGCGTGATCGTTGCGCCCTTCATGAAACCGATTTTTTCAAAGCGGTAACCAGCGCTCACATCAAACAACGTATAGCCACCGATCCTCTCGTTGTTCGTCATGTCGCCGTAGACACTGCTGGTGTATTTGCCAGTCAATGTTGAAAAGAAACGCTTGTCGTCATAGCCCAGGCTGGCACTCAACATTTGCCGTGGCGTATTGGTGAACTGCTTCCCTTGGGTTGGCAGCGCTACGCCGTTGGTAACGAAGTTATCCTGTTGAATCGCGCTGGTAAAACTATATGCACTGTGCACATTAAGAGTCTTGCTCAATGCGTAGCTGGCTTCGAGTTCGAAGCCTTTATTCACGACGTTACCGACGTTGAAGTTAAAGCTGGTACCGTCGGTATCGACAACCTGTGCCATGCGATTGCTAAAACTGATGTAAAACAGTGTCGCGCCAAATGCTGCCCGTTCTGCGCTATAACGCCAGCCTAGTTCTTGCGACCACGACGTCTCCGGCATTTGATCGGCCTTGCGCGTAACGTTACCGTTAGGCAGTAAGGTGAAATCGTACAACGTATAATTTTGCGGCGCGCGGAACGTGTGGGTCAGGTTATAAAACGTGCTATTACGTTGGTCGATCTGGTATTTCAGACCAATACTAGGCAAAAACTCCTGATAGTCCTTACTGGCTTTGACATCCTGACCGTTGGTATTTGCCAAGGTGCCGTAATCATCTCCGCTACGGCGGACGTGGTCGTAGGCCACGCCAGCTAAGACACTGAACTGGTCGCTGAAAATGACCGAGTCTTGCAAGAAAAGCTTCTGTGAAATTGTTGTGGTGTAGCGATTGCGGCCGCTGGCTTGAACGATGTTGCCGTTCTTGTCCACCAGCGCGTTCGAGTGTCCCCACGAATCAGATGGGCTACCACTTTGATCGATAGGAATGAAAGGACCAGTCTGCATTTGGCGCGACCGCTCCATCCAGTAACCCAGGCTCAGGTCATTTGCACCCAGACTGGTTTTAAGGATGGTCGTTATGCCTGGACGATAAGTGACAGTATTCGAAATCTTATAAAAAGCGTCAGTGCGCGCACCGCTGGGTAAAGTCTGGGTAGTTACAGCGCCAGCAGGGAAGCCGATCTGTCCACTAGAGCCGCCGCCGTTACCGTACCAGAAATATGGATTAACGATCAGTTGCAGATTATCGGCTAGTTTAAATTTGCCATTAAGGACGGCCAGATAGTTCTCAAAAGGATTCTGGTGAAACTGGTAGTAATTGGTGTTGACCTTGCCATTGCTACCCAGCAGTGAACTGGTGTAGAGGGCATTACCGGTCTGATACTGCGCCTTGGTCAAGCTACTGAACTGATCATTGTTCTGATGGTTATACTTGAATGTAAAATCCAGGCTGTTATCCGGATTGATATCCAGCACCGATTTCATCTCAAAGCGATTCGTGCGTAAGCTGCCAGGTTCACGCCATTTGTTTTCGCCAGTATGCGACGCTGAAAACCAGGTGCGCATTTTCCCAATGCCCACATCGTGCTCACCGGTATTAATACGGACAAATTCTTTATTCAGTCGGTTGTTGCCCACTATCTGCTCAATATACGCGCCAAATTCCCTGGTCGGCAGCATCGTCACTAAACCGATATTGCCGCCGCTGGCGCCGATATGCGGTGCATCGGTATCAGTCGAACCCTGCGTAACAAAAATTTGCTGCAAGTTTTCTATGTCGCCCAGCTCGGTTGGATAAATAGCGAAATTACCCGAGTCGTTAACTGGTGCACCATCGACAGTAAAACCGATCTGATCTGAGTTAAAGCCGCGCATGGTAAAGTTGGCGTCTGCCAAACCGGCGGCGTCACTCGACGTGACATGCACGCCCGGCACTGTAGAAAGCAGTTGTACCGCGTTATTTGTTGCAGGCCTTTGTTTCAACGCTTCACCAGTGATGGTGGAACGCGACTTCGGCGCATCTTCATCCACCATCAGGCCACCGCTACGCACATCGCTTTGGACATCGATATTACCCAAATTTACGTCATCGGCAGCAAATGCCATGGTCGTGCAACCAGCCAGTCCAGCGACGATCATAGCCAGGTATAAAGGGCGATATTGCAGTCTTTTAGGACTACTATGATTGCCGTTGCTCTTGCTTTGCGCCTTGTTATTCATGCGTTTCCCCTTGTAAATCATTTGGTTCCCTGTGTGTATCAGTGCTGTAAAAGAATGTGACGATAAAGCGTTTTTGGTCTATGCCTCTAAACGCGTCCGATGGAAATTTTTCGACTTGTTTCAGCCGTCTTAAACTACTTTCTGCAGCCCTGTTCAACAGCATGCTTGACGCTGGCGTGTCAATTCCCGATCCGTTCACCTCTCCATTGCGATTGACCTCCAGCCATACCACCACCTTGCCTTGCGGCTGCTCCATAGTGGCTTCACGCGAATGCGGATAGGTTTTTTGGCGCTCTACATCTGCCTTCAATTTGGCGTAATAATTTTTCTCAAGCGAGATATCGACGCTCGGCTTGGGAGTCGGTGCTGGTGTCAGCGCAGGCGTTACAGGAGCAGGAGTCGGCACGGGCACGGCGACTTGCGTCGCGGTGGGGTTACCCGGCACGTGGCTCGGGCTTACCTCGGCGATTGAAGTTGGCGCAGCCGCTTGAAGAATCGGACGATTCTGCGGGGGAGGTTGCACCACGCTAGCCTTCATCGGCGGCGCCGACTTGGGGGGAGGGGGCGATGGAAGATTTGGCACCAGCACCGCGGCAGGTTCCATCAAGGTAATCTTTACGAGCGTATCATCCTGATGCGGTGCGATGCTGATCGCCTTTTGCAGGCCTGTAACCACCAGAATGACAAGCAAAAAAATTGCCGGAAGGCTTGCGGCAGCATTTCGAAAACGGAACAAAAATGGCATCGTCATCATGGCACGCTAACGCTTACGGGTGGCGATAGAAATCGATTCAAAGCCGTTCTGCTTTAAGATATCCATGACATCTACCAACCGTTGTACTTCAACCCCGCGATCACTATTAACAATGACGTTCAGTTGTTCGCCGGACTTCTTGCTACTGTTCAGGCGCGCGACCAGTTCAGCCATCTTGATAGCGATACCATCAACTTGTAACGCATCGTTTAATCCAAGCGTGATGACGGCCTTATTCTGCGGCTTTAGTTCTTGTGAATTGTTGGAGGTTGGTAAATGTGTTTTTAGGCCTAGGGCCGGGATCACGTTCAAACTTATCAGTACAAAAAATACCAGCAAAAACATCATCACGTCGATCATTGGAATAATTTCCACGCGTGCTTTCCGTTTTTTTGGTTCATCCCAACTACGCATGGTGTTACTCCGATTAACGATTTTTTAAAAAAAGAGGTGCTAAAATTATAATTTTTTGATTAGGCGGAGCATATAGAGGATTTATTTCAGCGGTATTACATCGGCGGCCCGAAATGTAAAATCCCGCTGAATGGGTGACAAACAGCTTGGACGTTGTTCCTGCTAAAATGGCAACTTAAAAAAAATTAATCAGACTATTCGACCATCACCTCTGCGGCCTGCGCCTCCAGTACATCAAACGAAGGAGTCGGTTAGCCGACAGCGAAATGCGCCATCCCATTTTAATAGCAGTCTTTTTGTCCTTTGGTGCTGCGGTTGCTTTAGGCTTATCACGCTTCTCATACGGCTTGCTACTGCTGCCTATGCGGGCCGATTTAGGATGGTCCTATTTGCTCGCGGGAGCGATGAATACCGGTAATGCGTTCGGTTACTTTCTGGGTGCGCTGGTCACCCCAAGCATCATACGACGGGTCGGACCGCAACGATTAATGATCATCGGCGCAGTGTTAACAGGCGCGTTCATGTTGCTGTCCGGTTTTATGACGAACGCTGGCGTGCTGTTATTTCAACGTGTTTTGGCGGGTATTTCCAGTGCCTTCATCTTTATCGCCGGCGGTGTACTGGCCGCACATCTCGGCGCATTGCGTGGCAAGCAGGTGGGTTTGCTGCTCGGCCTGTACTATGGCGGCACCGGCGTTGGTATCGTGCTGTCCGCAATCGTCGTCCCGATCACCTTAACCGCGGCGCAGATACATGGCGCTTCTCATGCATGGCAGTGGGCATGGTATGCACTGGGAGCGATTTGTTTTCTCGCCACACTCCTCATGCGCTTTGCAACCAGCAGCATCCCTCAGACATCGCAACTTAAGGGTGGGCATGATCACTTTAAGGTACGTTTGTTCGGCTTTGGTTTGACATCGTATTTCTTGTTTGGCGTGGGCTATATCGGTTACATGACGTTCATCGTCGCACTCCTCAAGGAACAGGGCATGCGGCCCTCAATGATCACGCTGTTTTATACCGCCTTGGGGATAGCGGTGATGGCGTCGTCGTTTATCTGGGCGCGCATGCTGGACTACTTCAAAGGTGGTCAAACGCTGGCGATTTTGAATGGCTTGCTTGGTGTAGCGACCCTGTTGCCGGTCTTGACGGTATCGACGCCAGTGCTATTCATATCGGGAATATTATTTGGTGGCGTCTTTTTGTCTGTAGTCAGCTCAGCGACCGCATTGGTACGTCATAACTTGCCCAGTGCCGCATGGTCAGCAGGCATCAGCGTCTTCACGATCGCATTTGCGCTGGGGCAAATCGCAGGTCCGACGGTCACCGGCTGGATTGCCGACGGCCCTGGGGGACTAGCGACGGGATTCGTGTTTTCGGCACTGGTGCTTTTTGCAGGTGCCGCGCTAGCGCTGTGCCAGCGTGCGCTGCTCCCCATAACCGATGCCGTGTTGTGCGACTAAAGTCTGATGACGGATACAGATACATTGATTTGTCATCAAAGGTCGTCCAGCTGGCCCAGTAACCCCTCAGCCTGCGCTTGCATGGCGGTGTATGCGGTAATGTCCATTTTGCGCAATTGTTGATACACCATGCCAAGGCGCGGATTGGTTCCGAGGTGCTTTTGGTTGCGAGAAAAAAAATTCCAGTAGAGGGCGTTATAAGGACAGGCGCGCTCGCCTAAACGTAGCTTTTTATCGTAGTGACACCCTTTGCAATAATCACTCATCCGGTCAATATAGGCTGCGCTCGACACATAGGGTTTGGTCGCCATTAAGCCACCATCGGCAAACTGGCTCATTCCTATGGTATTGGGCAACTCCACCCATTCAAATGCGTCAATGTAGACGCCTAGGTACCAACGATGCACCTCGCCGGGGTCCAGTCCAGCCAGCAAGGCAAAGTTGCCGATTACCATCAGACGTTGAATATGATGCGCGTGCGCTTCTTTTAAAGAATGCGTAATGGACATTGAAAGGCAGCGCATTTTGGTCTCTCCGGTCCAAAACCATTTTGGTAACGGGCGCTCGTGAGCGAATACATTTTGCGCTGCATAATCGGGCATATGATGCCAATACATGCCCCGCACGTATTCACGCCACCCCAGGATTTGCCGGATAAAACCTTCGGCTGCTTCCAGGGGTACGCTTCCGGCACGCCACGCGGTCTCAACCTTCGTCACCACCTCGCCCGGACCGAGCATCTTGGTATTGAGCGCGAACGACAGCATGGAGTGAAATAAGCGCCACGCTTTACTACTCATGGCATCCTGAAACTGGCCGAAATACGGAAGCGCGCTGACCAAAAAATCGTCAAGTTGTTGCAACGCCTCGGCGCGATTCAATGGCCATGCAAACTGTGCTGCATTTGGCTGACCTAAGCTTTTAACGCCTGCCGCTTCGATCGTCCTCCAGAGTGCGGAATGATCATGCCGGATGCGACCATCGGGTGGCTCGGCAGGCAAGCCCGGCCAGGACTTACGGTTATCGTGATCATAATTCCACTGCCCACCCACGGGCTTGTTACCGGCTTCCATCAATACACGGTGTCTGACCCGCATATGGCGATAAAAAGTCTCCATCATCCACTTTTTTCGCCCACCAAACAGTGTGCCGACCTCCTCACGTTTCGTGTAAAAGTGTTCGCTATCCACCATCTGCGACGGTATGGATAACTGCTGCACATAGTCGTCCATTTGCCGGTCAAGTCGCCACTCGTCTGGCGCCAGATATTCAAAGGCGCCAGCATCAAAATGCGCAATTATCCGGTCTATATTTGCGGGTAACGATTGTAGATTGTCCGGATCGTCAATCGCCAGATAATGCACGTGATGCCCCGCCTTAGTCAGGCGCTGGGCGAAGTCGCGCATACCTGCGAAAATGGCGATAATTTTCTGGGCGTGATGCAGGACGTAATCGGTTTCTTGTCGCACCTCCATCATGAGGATATGCACGTCATCCCGCGGCAAATTGAACCAGCTATGCAATGGATTAAGTTGGTCACCGAGGACTAATCGGATGGTGGACTTGTTGGTCATGTAATCTCCGTCGTTACGATTTATGCGGCGAGATAGTGAGGGGAGGGGCTGACGTTGTCAATGGTATTTATGTTCCGCTACGTTTAGCCTTGCGGCATCGCGCTGAGCAATATTTGACCTCATCCCACACCGTCGCCCATTTTTTGCGCCACGCAAACGGCAAGCCGCAACTGAGACAAACCTTACTCGGGAGGTTAGATTTTTTCTGCATTTTCATAAGCACTCTCGAAGCAACTGGGTAGGATACGGAATGATGATCGGGTTGTGAGGTTGTGAGGGACTGCGCACAGCGTTAGAACGGGCAGAAAAGTATAGGCAAACATCGGTTAAGCGGTATGTAGATCATGCCTGCTGCGGTTTATTACGCGCCTTGAAGTCATTGATCTCCACCGGCCAACACATGCCAGCGCTAAAAATACCCCTGCGTGCACCACCTGTTGTAATTTTATCAGATCGATTTGAGCAGAAGGGTGCTCGGGAAGAACCGTATGCGTGATAAATTTATTTTAAGCTGTGCTGGATTACGATCTGTTGCACAACCAACGCAATTCGGGACTCCCTTTTTCTGGCATTATTCGCATGGACCTAAAAAGCGCGCAGAATAGCCTCACTTTTGTTTTTGTTAAACGCAGCGTGGGTATCCGCTCGACGTAAAAGTACTAATTTCACCATCCCCGTTATACATTGGAACCGCTATGGAACTACGGCAGTTGCGCTATTTTGTGCGCGTAGTGGAGCAGGGTAGCATGGGACGCGCTGCCCGCGAACTTGGGGTTGTTACATCCGCCCTGAGCCAGCAAATAAGTCGACTTGAA
The DNA here is from genome assembly GCF_034314045.1 of Glaciimonas sp. CA11.2. Lineage (NCBI taxonomy): Bacteria > Pseudomonadati > Pseudomonadota > Betaproteobacteria > Burkholderiales > Oxalobacteraceae > Glaciimonas > Glaciimonas sp. CA11.2. Next base: position 95,035 of record NZ_JAVIWL010000002.1, read on the forward strand.
AGCGAATTATCGACGCGCTTATTGCAGCGTACGTCAAGTGGGGTCACGCCTACCGACGCCGGGCTTGCCTTCATGCATCAGGCACAACTAGCATTGCGGCACGTTGATGATGCGGCGCGCGCCGCACAGCAGGCGCGATTGTCGGGCCATGTCAGCGTGGGAATGGCACCCAGTACCAGCGGTGTGCTCGGACTGCCCTTTATGCGCGCGATGCGCGAGCGCTATCCAGATGTCCGTCTCCATATGGTAGAAAGTTTATCGGGTCATCTCACGGCCATGCTGACGGCCCGACAAATCGATCTGGCGATTCTGTTTCATGCCGACCCGGCGCAACGCTGGAGTGTCATGCCCTTGCTGGAAGAACGCTTGTTTGTCATCGGCGCAAGCGATGTTATCACCATGCCATCGGGAAAGTCGGTGCGCTTGTCCCAGCTCGCCAACGTGCCTTTAATTCTTCCCAGTGGACCGCATGGCTTGCGTTCTTTGCTCAGCGCTGCGTTTGCGCGCGCGACATGTACACCGTGTGTCGTGGCGGAAATTGACGGTCTGGCAATGTTAATGGATGCCGTACGCGCCGGTTTCGGTGCGACGATCCAACCCGGAGCGGCGCTTGCCCGGGGGGACGCAGAATTGCTTACAGCAGTGCATATATCCGACAAACATGCGCGTCGATCCAATCTGCTGGTGAGCTTGTCGGACAATGAGTTGTCGCCGTCAGGATTAGCTGCACGGGTGGTACTGGCAGATGTGACGCGCACCCTGGTATCTGAAGGTCGCTGGCCGGGCGCCACTCTTCACAAATAGTGAAGACCTGTTGTCTGATTGTCCGCTAGTGCGTGAAGACCCGGGCGGTTATAGTGCGTCAAATGGCCGGGAGACAATAGTAATGTTCGATGTACTGATAATCGGGGGTGGAAATGCTGCTTTATGCGCAGCGCTGATGGCGCGCGAACAAGGGGCATCGGTGTTACTGCTGGAATCGGCACCGCGCGAATGGCGCGGTGGCAATTCTCAACATACGCGTAATCTACGCTGCATGCACGATGCGCCGCAAGATGTGTTGATCGAGACTTATCCGGAGGAGGAGTACTGGCAGGATCTGTTAAAGGTCACCGGCGGTCTGACCGACGAAAAGCTCGCACGACTGACCATACGTGCCTCCGCGACATGTCGCGACTGGATGCGTAGTCACGGGGTCCATTTTCAGGCGCCTATTTCGGGCACGCTCCACGTTGCCCGCACCAATGCTTTTTTTATGGGTGGCGGCAAGGCACTGGTCAATGCTTATTATCGCAGCGCCGAAAAATTAGGTATCTCGATCCGTTATAACGCCGCCGTTGATGCGCTCGATATCGATAATGATGGCCGGTTTCTTGCAGCGCGAATCGGCACCGAGCGTATCGAAGCGCGCAGCTGTGTGCTGGCCTCCGGAGGGTTCGAGTCAAACCGTGAATGGTTACGGGAAGCGTGGGGACAAATCAACGGCGAATGGGTTGCTGACAATTTTCTGATTCGTGGCACACGATTCAACATGGGCGTATTGTTAAAGTTCATGCGCGATGCCGGGGCAGACATGATCGGCGATCCATCACAGTCGCACTGCGTTGCTATCGATGCACGGGCACCACTTTACGACGGTGGGATCTGTACCCGCATCGATTGCGTTTCACTGGGCGTCATGCTGAACAAAAATGCACAACGTTTTTATGACGAAGGCGAAGATTTCTGGCCGAAGCGATACGCCATCTGGGGCCGGCTGGTGGCGCTGCAGCCGGGCCAGATTGGCTACTCGGTCATTGATTCAAAAGCCATAGGACGCTTTATGCCGCCGGTTTTCCCGGGGACGAAAGCCAATACCTTACACGAGTTGGGGCTATTGCTGGGTCTGGATCCGGTTGCCTTCGTGCACACCATAGAAGAGTACAACGCCGCTTGCAGGGTGGGCACTTTCGATCATGGCATATTGGATGATTGCCACACCGAGGGTTTGACTCCCGCCAAAACCCATTGGGCGCAGCCCATTGATCAGGCGCCGTTTTACGCTTACGCGCTGAGGCCTGGTATTACATTTACTTATCTTGGCCTCAAAGTCGACGAACGTGCGACGGTCCATTTTGATGGCAAGCCAAGTGCCAATTTGTTCGTTGCCGGGGAAATGATGGCTGGCAACGTGCTGGGTAAGGGATACACGGCGGGCGTGGGAATGGCGATCGGTACTGCTTTTGGTCGGATCGCCGGCACGGAAGCCGCCAACGCCGCCGGATTTTCAAGGCAGAAAAAAAATAACCAAGAGAAAGTGCGCAATGGAGACGCTTGAAGGTTTGATCAATGAGGCGCGAGGCCTGGCTGCTAATGAACTCGAAGTGAGCCGCGTAATGACCATTTGTAATTCTTGTCGTTATTGCGAAGGATTCTGTGCAGTGTTTCCGGCCATGGCGCGACGGCTTGAATTCGGTAAGTCCGACATTCACTATCTCGCCAATTTGTGCCACAACTGTGGTGCATGCCTCCATGCATGCCAGTACGCGTTACCGCATGAGTTTGCGGTCAACGTACCGAAGGCTATGGCTACAGTACGTTTGCAGACTTACACGGATTATGCATGGCCAGCTGCATTGGGGACACTGTATCAGCGCAATGGATTGACGCTTGCCCTTGCTACCGCTGGCGCGCTTTCGTTATTTCTTGCGCTGGTGATGATTATGCGCGGAACACTTTTATTTACGCCGCTGCACGGAAATTTTTATGCAATTTTTCCGCATAACACGCTGGCATTAATGTTTGGCACCGTGTTTCTATTTGCGATGTTGGCTCTGGGGATTGGCGTGCGGCGCTTTTGGCGCACCGAATCACCCGGCCCGGCTTCCGCTGGTGCGATGGCAGAGGCGAGCGGCAATGTGTTGCAACTGACCTATCTCGGAGGTGGCCATGGAGAGGGTTGCAACAACGCCGACGATGCATTTACGCTGTGGCGGCGACGTTTCCATCACTTTACTTTTTACGGTTTCATGCTCTGTTTTGCGGCCACCAGCGTGGCGACCCTGTATCATTTTTTTGGCGTGCTGGAAGTGCCTTATCCATTCTTCAGCTTACCGGTTTTGCTGGGTGTCGCTGGCGGGATCGGATTACTGATCGGACCCACCGGATTATTATGGCTAAATTTGCGGCGCCATCCGATGCATGGCGATCAAGCGCAAAAGCCGATGGATCGTGGCTTCATCGTACTGCTTTTGGTCACCAGCGTGACCGGGCTGACTTTGCTGTTGTGGCGCGATACCGGCGCCATGACGCTGCTGCTGGCAGTGCACCTTGGCGTCGTCATGGCACTTTTTCTGACACTGCCTTATGGTAAATTCGCACATGGGATTTATCGTAGTGCCGCGCTACTTAAGTGGGCAATTGAAAAACGCCAGCCAACCAAACTGCGAACAGCCGACGAATGATGCGGCGGGGCGCAGTGTGGTGCTTATGTACCACAAAGATTCCCGTTTTCTGCACCAAAAATATAATAATTATTAACTTCCTTTTTCAGGAGACTAGTCATGACCGTGCCATCCCCCGATGTAACGGGTAAATCATCCTCAAAATGGGGCGCAATTTTACGCGTCACTAGTGGAAATTTTCTCGAACAATTCGATTTTTTCTTATTTGGCTTTTACGCTTCACAAATTGCCAAAACATTTTTTCCGGCGGGGAGTCAGTTTGCTTCTTTGATGCTGACTTTTGCAGTCTTCGGTGCAGGATTTCTGATGCGCCCGGTGGGGGCGGTGGTGCTGGGTTCCTATATCGACAAGGTGGGGCGGCGCAAGGGATTGATTGTCACGTTGTCGATTATGGCCAGCGGAACTATCCTGATCGCCTGTATGCCCGGTTACGCGACCATCGGTCTGATGGCGCCGCTGTTAGTCTTGATAGGGCGTTTGTTGCAAGGATTTTCAGCTGGCGCAGAACTTGGTGGCGTCTCGGTTTATCTGTCCGAAATGGCGACACCCGGAAATAAGGGCTTTTATACCAGCTGGCAATCTGCCAGTCAGCAAGTCGCTATCGTGGTGGCTGCCGCACTGGGTTATGGATTGAACGCCTTTATGTCCGCCTCGGCGATTGCCGACTGGGGCTGGCGAATTCCGTTCTTTATCGGTTGCGCCATTGTGCCCTTCATCTTTTTTCTGCGTCAGTCTTTACAGGAAACTGCAGAATTCAATGCGCGTACCCATCATCCCAGTACGCGTGAAGTCTTTCGCTCGATGCTACATAACTGGCGCACGGTAGTTGCCGGTACATTATTAGTGGCGATGACCACGACCACGTTTTATCTGATCACCGTTTACACGCCGACGTTTGGCCGGACAGTGCTTAAGCTAAGCACTGCAGATAGTCTTATCGTGACTTTTTGTGTCGGGATTTCGAATTTTATCTGGCTACCGATTGGCGGGGCGTTGTCGGACCGCATTGGCCGCCGGCCGATTTTGATTGGCATTACCCTCTTAGCCATTTTTACTGCTTATCCCACTTTATCCTGGCTCGTCAGCGCGCCGAGCTTTGAGCGTATGCTCATTGTGCTGTTGTGGTATTCATTTTTCTTTGGTGTCTATAACGGCGCGATGGTCGCAGCGTTAACGGAAGTAATGCCGGTCAATGTGCGTGTTGCAGGCTTTTCGCTCGCTTTCAGTTTGGCTACCGCGATTTTTGGTGGCTCTACGCCTGCAGTCTCGACTTTCCTCATTCAAATCACAGGTGACAAGGCCGCACCCGCTTATTGGATGAGCTTCGCTGCTGTTTGTGGCCTGCTAGCAACCTTGATGCTGTATAGGGGGCCAAAAGGATCCAGGCATGCATTCAAAGACGGCCGGGTTCCCGGTTAACGCTGAAAAATGGTCAGTGTTGATGTGCAGGGAATGTACGCTGCGAGACGTTAATAAAAATTAACCGCGTCTTGTAACGCACCACAAATTTAAAAAGTGCAAAGGCCTTAGAACAAAGTCAAAAATACGAAAGCCTTGCAGCCATGCAAGGCTTTATTTATTTGCACCGCTTGCCGAATCAGGCAGTGTTTGATATTTTCGTGCTGTATTCGAGAATCCCTCCTGATGCTGCCATGGTTTGCCACATTAAAGAATGTGCCATAAACACCGTGTTCACCGCAGGTGAAAAGGGGAAAGTTATCCGCAGGCAATGTGCGGTGCAGTAGTGCCGGAATTACCGAAGAGTCTGCTGGTGTTGATTGGAGCGGGTTCACAGTTTTTTACGAAGAAGTAGGATGAAAAATCTGGACAAAATTGCGGGCGTATAAGATATTCTGATGACGAGGTCTAGATAAAACGGTACTATCAAGCAACATGCAACGTTTGAATAAAAGAGACTATGCTGACCCAGAGCTGAGGAGCACTGTTTAATCGTCTTTCCTTCAGGTTGTGAACCCATGTTGCAAAATTGCAATCCTGTCCCAAAATCGCCGGTACCGCTCGGATATGCGCCACTACAACCAAGAAATCCTCGGCGACTGCGTCTCGGAAGTACTTAAAGAAGACGCCAAATCATTCGCATGGTCGCTGGAATGGCTGGATATTCTTTTGGGTTATTACGACGACCCCAAGCAGGCGCTACGCATGCGTCGCTATTTCCTGGCGGCCGGGACGTCCTTCTTGGCGATCGGCCTGTTGTTTGCCTGCTATTGGCAAGATGTTCTTTCAAGCACCGCATTTTATCGCAGTGCCACGCTGGTATTGCTTGCAGTCATCGCTTTCTATATTCTTTTTCGCTTGGGCCTCAATCTGCGGTTCAACGATCCGAATCTTGCCCTTCCACAAATTTTGGCTTCTTCCCTCATTACTCTGTACGCGATGTACGAGGCTGATGGTGCACGATCTGTGTTCTTAATACTCCTGCTGATGTCTTATTTGTTCAGCGTGCTGCAACTTACGACGCGGGGATTGCTGATTTACGCTGTGGGTATTTTGGGCGCCTATGGGTGTGTAATCGGGCTGCTGTGGCGCTTCAAGCCGCTGTCATTGGGGGACCGTAAGGATTCCTACGTAAATGAGTAACAGGCGAAAACAGCTTTGGAATCAAAGTATTTTCGCGTCACCGAACGATAGGTAACGCCCCATTGCGGCCATTGAACATGCATGTTAGACGCAGTAGTTTCTTGAATTCTTTGAGCCGGGATTCAACAGCGTAACGACGAAACCTTCGAAGCGATTGAACTTTCCCAACTATAGATCACTAGCAGCCCGGCCGGTCATCATTCATCTTCAAAGCGGACGGCATTGCGGCCGGACTCCTTGGCAAGGTACATGGCTGCATCGGCTTGGCGAAATAATTCCATCTGGTCCGATCCGGTGGGCGAAAAAAGTGCGACGCCAATGCTGGCGGAACATCGGTGCGAAATTGCAACTTCACCCAGCCCCTGGTGCACTGTAAAGTTGTAGATCTCGGAAAGGCGGTTGCGAACTTTCTCAGCAATTTGCACGGCGAGTTGGCGCGAATCCGTCTGGCTTTCGCTCAATCCCCCCAGCGCGATAACGAACTCATCACCTCCGATACGGGCTACGGTGTCGTCTTGGCGAACACTATCCTTAAGCCTGTTGGCGACTTCCTTGAGCAAGAGGTCACCCACTGCATGGCCAAATTGGTCATTGAGGGGCTTGAAGTTGTCTAGGTCGATTACCAGCAATGCGCCGTAGGTTCCACTGCGCTTGTTGCTGGCGATGGTCATATTGAGGCGCTCTTTCAGCAGGCGCCGGTTAGCAAGCTTGGTCAGGCTGTCATGGAAAGCGTAGTCGTACATGAGGGTTTCGGCTTCTTTGCGATCCGTGATATCGACATGAACGATCACTGCGCCCCGGTCGCCAGTGTGCATGGGGGTGACTTTCATGACAAACCAGCGCTGCTTTTCTGGTGTGTGGCAGGGATACTCACAACTGAATTTTGGCAACTTGCCGTTGATGACGGCCTCGATCCCTTCACGGATGTTGACGCTATCAGCAGGCTCGGGCGGCAAAGTGCTTAGGGCTGCGAGGTAGTTGGCACCAACGTCGACGTTATCGCTGCTAGGGCTGTCAAGGCAGCCGCCATTGTCTGCGGCGAATCGTCGCCAGGCCTCGTTGGTCGCCATAATGACCCCGGACTCGTTCAACACGACAATCTCGCTGGACACCGAATCAAGGATGTCCTTGGTCAACAGCCGACCTTGTTCGAGGGCCCATTCGGCCTGCTTGCGTGCAGTGATGTCGCGTGCCGACGCGTACAGGAGGTCCACGCCGTCCAGCACTACGCCCTTGGCATTGATCTCCACATCAAGGATGATTCCATCCTTGCGCCGATAACGGGTCTCAAAGGCCCGCGGCTGCGCAATTAGTCGACCTATTTCGGCAATCAGTTCCTGGGGCTCAAACATGGCGTCCCAATCGCGGACGTTGAGCCGTGCTGTTTCTTCTGCGGTATAGCCAAGCAACAGGGTAAAAGATTGACTGAACTGCAAGACATTGCCGTCACGGTCTAGAATGTGGATACCATCACTGGCGGTGTCGAGCAAGGTCTGTAGGCGCGCAGTCAAATTTTTTTTATCGGTAATGTCCTGAATCTGGGATACAAAGTGAACCGGCGCACCGTCCCGCGTGCGCACCAGCGACACATTGAGCTGGGCCCAGATGGTTCGGCCGTCTTTGTGGAAATAACGCTTTTCCATTTCATAGGTTTCAACAACGCCCTGTAGCAATTCTTCAACGTGGTGCAGGTCCAATGCCAGGTCATCTGGGTGGGTGATTGTTTGGAAATCTGTCACGAGCAGTTCCGCTTCGCCGTAACCTAACAACTTGCATAATGACTGGTTGACCTTGAGAAATCTTCCGTGGACGGAGACCAGCGCAATGCCATGCGAAGCCGCCTCAAACGATCCGCGAAATTGCGACTCACTGATCACGAGCGCCGCTTCGGCAAGGCGGCGTGCGGTAATGTCTTGAAACGCGCCCACCAGGCGCACGGGCTTGCCCTGTTTAAATTCCGCCACACCCAAGGCACGTACCCAAATTTCGGTACCGTTTTTCTGAATAAACGGCAACTCAAGGTCCCAGCGCTGGCCGGTTGCGATGGACTGTGTAACTGCGGCCTCAATCACCGGTCTAGCCTGTGGCGCGTAAAACTCGATCGCTTCGCTCAGCTGGGGCAAATACCCCGGCGCAACCCCATGAATACGGCAGGTTTCATCGGACCAAAATATCGTATTTGCGACCAGGTCAACTTCCCAACCACCGACCCCAGCCATGGCCCCAGTACGTTCCAGCAGCGTTTTGGTACGCCGCAGTTCAAGCTGCAAGGTATTTCCATGCTGTACTGCTTGAGACCCTTCGATAATTTTGGCGACAATGGCCGCCAGAGCTACCAATTTGTGGGCCTGGCTAGCGTCAAGCAAACGTGCTGTGCGATCTGCAACACACAAGGTACCCGTGCGCTCCGGTTGGTGTCCCAACAGTATCGGCGCACTGGCAAAAAAACGGATTCCGATTGGTCCGGTAACCCAGGGACTGGCGAATAATCGAGGGTCCTGCGCAGCGTCGTCCACCACGACTAGTTCTTCACTATCCCTTGCAAGGGCCAGAAGCGTCTCGTCGCTCAGCAGGCCAGCTAATGCGACTGGGTCGGCAGTGGCGACATAGCATGGTCGCGTACCATCAGAAAAGTCAATCCACGCCACAGCCACCCCCAACGCGGCCGTGACACCCTCCAACAGGGGCTGTGCCTCGGGCAGGGTGGCAGCATCCGACACTAGGGGTGGATGTGCCGAAGTGAACGGCGGCTTGAGTAGCGAAGCAAGCAAGAGGTCCTCCATGGGCCGGTATTCCGTTGTCAAATATGGGTTAGGGCCGACAAAGCCTTAATTGCGTGAATACTACCCGCTTGGTCGAACAGCTAGCATTTCCTACCGCCAGACTAGGGAACCAATCATCTACAGCCCGATTACAAGTGACGGCGTCTGGCCGTTCTCTGTCGATCCAGCTACGTTTTAATCAAAATCTTCTGCCCTGCTTCCTTCAACGTGCCATCCCCATTCACATATGCATAAAGGGTCGTGGTCGTAATATCCAAACGGCGTGCCACTTCGATGGCATTGGCTTTCGGGTCAGCCATCGCGGCCATCGCCATCATCACGGCTGCCCGATCCATCTTCCGCGGTCGCCCGCCTTGGCGACCACGCGCTCTTGCCGAAGCAAGCCCCGCATGCGTGCGCTCGGCAATCAACTCCCGCTCGAACTCGGCCAGCTTCGCAAAAATTCCAAAGAATAGCCGTCCGTTTGCCGTCGTCGTATCGATCTGTGCACCAGCCCCGGCCAATACTTTCAAACCGATGTTGCGATTACGCAATTCGTCCACTGTCGTGACCAAGTGCTTCAAGTCACGGCCCAGCCGATCCAGTTTCCACACTACCAAAGTGTTGCCGGGCTGGAGGGCCTTGAGACAAGCATTCAATCCAGGCCGATCATCCTTGCGGCCGGATGCCAAATCCGAATAAATCCGCTCAGGCTCCACGCCGGCAGCAATCAGCACGTCGCGTTGCGGCGCCAGCGTCTGGCTACCGTCGCTTTTCGAAACGCGAACATATCCGACCAACATAATGCATCCAATGTACAAGAAAAGCTAAATCCAATGGTGCAATATTGTGTAGTTTTTCTCAATGAGTTTTCTTGTAGTTTTTCGGCCCTGTCCGGGCATTTTCCTGATCGCAAGATAAACGGTCGTTTTTCTTGCACTACATCTCCAACTTGCCAAATTGCAACCAAGCGACACCGCCTATCCACGCTTCAAAAGTCGCCTGTCGCCCATCGAGCTGGAGCGCTTCTACACGCTGACCGACGCCGAACGTGTTTTTTGCGAAGGTGCGACCAGGTCGGATGCAACCCGGTTGGGATTTGCGTTGCTCCTCAAGACCTACCAGCGGCTCGGTTACTTTGTCACGTCTGTTCAGGTGCCAGGCGCGATTGTTGATCATATCGGCGCGGTGATCGGCGCATCCTGCGAGCGCGACAAATTGCGCAGCTACGATGTATCGCAAGCCAGGCGCAAGCATTTGTCAGCAATCCGCCAATTTCTGTCGGTCAAGGCGTTCAGCGAATCAGGTAAGCAACTGCTGCGGCAAACGCTGGCCGACGCATCACTGACCAAGGATGATGTAATCGATATCGTGAACATCGGCATCGAGACACTGGTGCGCCACTGTTATGAATTGCCGGCCTTCGACACGCTGGTGCGTGAGGCGCGGGCTCAACGGGCCGCTACGACGCAGGCGATGTATGCGCGCATCGAGGCAGCTCTGGGCGAGAGCGGGCGCGCTTTTCTGGATGCGCTGTACGTGGTGGGCGATGATCCGCGCCATGTCAGCGCCTGGAACGATATCAAGCAGGATGCGGCCATGCCGACCATCGACGGCATGCGCGCCCTGGTGGCGCGTTACGACCAGCTAACTGGACTCGCATGCCATGCCGATCTACTCAAACCGATTCCTTTTGTGAAGATCAAGCAGTGGGCGCTCGAAGGCAATAGCCTTGACGCGACCAGCATGATGGACATGGCCGCACCCAAGCGCCATGCAGTGACGTTGGCCCTGATTCGGCAGCGCCTGGCGCGCGTGACCGACGACCTGTGCAATATTTTCTGCAAGCAGATGAAGCGAGTGGAACATGCCGCCGACGAGGCCCTGGAAAAGTACCTGGCCGACAATCAAGAAAAAACCGACGAGATTTTGCGGCGGTTCGCAGCGATGGAAGCGCTGCTCAATTCCGACCAACCGGATAGCGAACAATTGCTGGCCATCCGTAATGCGGTCACGGCTCGCCCGGACTTATGCGAGTTCTCCCGCCTGCATGCCGAATATGGCGGCAAGAACCAATGCCGGTTCTTCTGGCATTTCTTCAAGCCGCGTCGCGTCGAGGTACTGCGCATTCTCAGCAAGTTGCCGCTGGTCGCGACCAGTCAGGATGCCGGCGTCGAGCAAGCGTTGGCCTTCGTGCTGGAAAATCGGCATCGGCACCACGAATGGATAACGCTCACGGCTGCCGACAGCGCGCGCCTGACGCTGACGAACCTTGCCTGGATTCCGGAAAAATGGTGGAAGCTCGTGACTGGCGAAACCCAGCGCAACGTTGCGCTGACGCGCATCAACCGGCGCCAGTTCGAAGTCTGTTTCTGCACGCAGATGGTGCGGGAACTGAAGTCTGGCGACGTTTGTGTGACTGGCAGCGATGCCTATGCCGACCATCGTGATGAGCTGGTGCCAATGGAGGAATGCGAGCGCACGCGTGCAGACTATGGAGAAAAAGTCGGTATTCCGGTCAGCAGTACCGAGTTTGTCGCCCACGTGTGTGCGCTCCTGACGCAGGCAGCACAGCAGGCCGACCAGGGTTATCAGGTGAATCTGCATTTCAATATCGTTGACGGACGACCGAAACTGGACCGGTACAAGAAAAAAATATTGCCAGCCGGATTCAAGGAGCTTGATGATGCGCTGCGGCGCAAGCTCGACAGCCTGGAACTTTCATTGCTCGATGTACTGGCCGACACGATGCAATGGCTGGGCTGGGGCAAGCACTTCGGGCCACTGAGCGGCCACCAGGGAAAGCTGCACGACGAAGCCCGGCGCAAGATTCTGACGGTATTCGCTTATGGCACCGGCATGGGGCCAACCCAGATCGCAAAAAATATTACCGACGTGAGCGCGCGCCAAGTGTCCTTCGTCAATCAGCGCCAGATCACCACCGAAAAGCTGGAGGCCGCAATCAGCACGGCGATCAATGGCTACAACCAATTTCAGCTGCCGCAGTATTGGGGTGACACCAAGCGTGCCGCCGCCGACGGCACGCAATGGAACCTGTACGAAAACAATTTGCTGTCGGAGCGGCATATTCGCTACGGCGGTTACGGCGGTATTGCCTATTATCACGTCAGCGACACCTACATTGCGCTGTTTTCGCACTTCATTCCCTGTGGCGTCTGGGAGGCCGTGTATATCCTCGACGGACTCACCAAGAACACGTCTGACATTCAGCCCGACATACTGCATGGCGACACGCAGGCGCAAAGCGCACCGGTCTATGGACTGGCATTTTTGTTGGGCATCAAGCTGATGCCTCGGATTCGCAACTGGAAAGACCTGAAGTGGTTTCGCCCGGACAGCGACACAGCCTACGAGCACATCGACACTCTGTTTTCAAAGGACGTGATCGACTGGGATCTGATCGCGTGCCACTTGCCGGACATGCTGCAAGTGGCGCAATCGATTCAGGCCGGCCGCATTTCGCCGTCGACCATCCTGCGCAAGCTGGGCACTGCCAGCCGGAAAAACAAGCTGTACTTCGCGTTTCGCGAACTGGGCCGTGCCGTGCGCACGATGTTCCTGCTGGAATATATCGGCGACCAGGAACTGCGACAGACCATCCAGGCGGCCCAGAACAAGTGCGAAGGCTTCAACAACTTCGCCCAGTGGGCATATTTCGGCTCCGACACCATCGAAGACAATGTGCGCGACAACCAGTTGAAGATCATCAAGTACAACCATCTGGTCGCCAACCTGCTGATTTTTCATAACTGCCACACAATGACACAGGCATTCAAGGAACTGGAAGCTGAAGGCATGCAGTTGACGCCAGAATTGCTCGCTGCATTCAGCCCGTATAGGACGCATCACACAAATCGTTTCGGGACGTACGAGTTGCGCGACCGGCCGTCGGGGCCGATTGATTACGGCGTGATGTTCAAAATTTAGCAACATCGACGATGTTACTCATTTACGAAGGAATCCTTACGCTACCCCTTTTTTGCACAACTTGATTGCCGACATCAGAATCGACATGGTTATCCGGCTCATGCCACCCCCGTTGCCGATTCGGGCATCATGGCGCCGGCATCGAGTACCTCCTGCGTCAAATCCCCATTCCACGGCAGCAACGCCTCCCCCATCCTCAGCCGTTGTTGCCTTTGGCAAGTCGCGCATGACGCGGCACAGCCAGTCATACGGCTCCAGGCCGTTGTGCTTGGCCGTTTGCACTAGAGAATACACCACGGCGCTGGCGTGCACGCCTGCCGCCGGGTCGGCGAACAGCCATGATTTGCGACTATGGGAATATTTCCATAGCCGCAAAGTCTGGCGTTTATGGAGCGCCTACAACTGTACGACTCGGCAACCCCATCTTACGCGATGTCGAAACGGTCGAGGTTCATCACTTTGGTCCACGCTGCGACAAAATCGCCGACAAACTTTTTCTTAGCATCGGCCGTGGCGTACACCTCGGCGATCGCGCGCAGCTGCGCATTTGAGCCGAAAACCAGGTCGACCCGCGTCGCAGTCCACCGCGGCTCACCTGTCTTGCGGTCACGCCCTTCGAACTGGTCGGTGGCGGCCGACACGGCGTGCCACTGCGTGCCCATGTCGAGCAGGTTGATAAAGAAGTCGTTGCTCAACGTGCCCGGCTGTTTGGTGAAGACGCCGTTCGGCGTCTGGCCGACATTGGCGCCCAGCACCCGCAGACCGCCAACGAGCACGGTCATCTCCGGGCCCGTCAACGTCAGCAGTTGCGCCCGGTCGATCAGCAGTGCCTCTGCCGGTACGCTGTAGCGCGTCTTCTGGTAATTCCGAAAGCCGTCTGCGATTGGTTCGAGCGGAGCGAACGAATGCATGTCGGTCTGCTCCTGCGAGGCATCCATCCTCCCGGGAGCGAAGGGGACGCTGAGCTCGTAACCGGCATGTTTAGCTGCCAGTTCTACACCTGCGTTACCGGCCAGGACGATCAGATCGGCCAGCGACAGCTTTTTACCACCGGACTGCGTGGAATTGAAATCGTTGCGGATACCGTCGAGTACTTTGAGCACCTTGGAGAGTTGCGCTGGCTGATTGACGGCCCAGTCCTTCTGCGGCGACAAGCGAATGCGCGCCCCGTTCGCGCCGCCCCGTTTGTCGGAGCCCCTGAACGTGGACGCGGATGCCCATGCCGTCGCCACCAGCTCGGCAACCGTCAAGCCGGACGCCAGCACCTTGTTTTTGAGGGCCGAGATATCCTGATCATCGACCAGCGCGTGGTCAATGACGGGAATCACGTCCTGCCAGATGAGCTCTTCGGCCGGCACCTCGGGGCCGAGATAGCGAGCGCGTGGCCCCATGTCGCGGTGGGTCAGTTTGAACCAGGCCCGCCCAAAGGCATCCGCAAACTGGTCGGGGTTTTCCAGAAAGCGCCGTGAAATTTTTTCGTAGGCCGGATCCACCCGCAACGACAGGTCGGTCGTCAACATGGTGGGACGGTGACGCTTGGACGGGTCGTGGGCATCCGGGATGAGTCCGTCGCCGCCCTTGGCAATCCACTGCTGCGCGCCGGCAGGGCTCTTCGTCAGTTCCCACTCGAAGCCAAACAGGTTCTCAAAGAAGTTGTTGCTCCACTGCGTTGGCGTGCTGGTCCACGTGACCTCCAGACCGCTGGTGATGGTGTCGCCGCCCTTGCCGGTGCCGAAGCTGTTTTTCCAGCCGAAGCCCTGGGCCTCGATGCCAGCGGCCTCAGGCTCTTGCCCAACGTGCTCCGCTGGCGCCGCGCCGTGGGTTTTCCCGAAGCTGTGCCCACCAGCGATGAGCGCGACCGTCTCTTCGTCGTTCATCGCCATGCGGCCAAACGTGTCGCGAATGTCGATGGCTGCAGCCAGCGGGTCGGGCTTGCCGTCCGGGCCTTCGGGATTGACGTAAATCAAGCCCATCTGCACCGCGGCCAGTGGATTCTCCAGGTCGCGCGTGTGCGTCGCTTCGCTATCGTCGTCCTTCACGAGCACGCCATGGTTCTCTTCAACCCCCGGTGAACCCTTCGAGTAACGCACGTCGCCGCCAAGCCACTTTGTCTCGCGCCCCCAATACACATCATGGTCCGGTTCCCAGACATCTTGGCGACCGCCCGCAAAGCCAAAAGTTTTGAAGCCCATGCTTTCCAAAGCAACGTTACCAGTAAGGATAATCAAGTCTGCCCATGAAATCTTTTCACCGTATTTCTGCTTGACCGGCCACAGCAGGCGGCGCGCCTTGTCTAGGCTCACGTTGTCGGGCCAGCTGTTGAGCGGCGCGAAGCGCTGCTGGCCGCGGCCAGGGCCGCCCCTGCCATCGCCGATGCGATAGGTGCCGGCACTGTGCCACGCCATGCGCACGAACAGCCCGCCGTAATGCCCGAAGTCGGCAGGCCACCAGTCTTGGGAATCTGTCATCAATGCGGTCAAATCTGTTTTCACCGCCGCCAGATCGAGGCTCTTGAACGCCTTGGCGTAGTCGAATTGCTGGCCCATCGGGTCGGACTTGGAAGAATGCTGGTGCAGCAGATCCAGGCGCAATTGCTGCGGCCACCAGTCACGGTTCGTCGTTCCAACGCCCGCGGCTGCACTGAACGGGCACTTCACTTCGGTCTTTTCGGTACTCATGTCAGACTCCTATTTTTCACAATGAATTGGTTAAAGTAAAAGCTGGGAAAATCATGTTGAGTGCATCCTCGATCCCGGCCGCCATCGATGACACAGACAACTGAGTATACACAGGGACACGCGATTACGAAAATTCATCGCACTAATCGAATCGATTATCAATTCCTATTTTTATGGGATTTGTGAAGGGGAAACGCGTGATAGACGTCAATCTTTGCACATTTCTTGAAGTTGACAGGCAACATCAAAAATAGCCTGTGAACCACTATATAATTTGAAAATACGCTGTCAATGGTAAGAACAGAGGGAGTGCGACCAAAATAGGCATGGCTTGTCAGTATCCCATGATAAATAATTTTCCCCATGAGCGCTGCGCTCACGTGATATGGGCGGCAGGACCCATGCAAAACCTGCCTCAAGCGTCTGATGGAAGTTGCGGATGACGCCGGCGGCCGGCTGTCGGTGACCTGGCCGTTCCCTCCAAGCTGCGCAACGACCTGCGCAGGCCTGCGATGGAGGAACTCGGCAGGCGGTTAATTCGAGTTGAAAGCACCGTTAACAGGCTGTTGAAAAATCATTCCTCGGTAGGAAATTTTTCAAAACACACTCAAGAAATACGTGAGATTTGAGCTGAAAAGCATATTTTGCTAAAAAATTAGGCAGCCCAATCTCATTTTCTAAGTATTTTTCGTCGCTCAGTGGGAAGAGATTTCTTTTTTCAACAGCCTGTTAAGCTACATTATCGTAATTCTTTATGTACGCATTTCGCCTTTGCCATCCGCAGTGACTCATTAACAATTGATTGGAAATTTATGAAAATGCAGGACCTCAGCGGAAAAATTGCCGTCATCACCGGCGCATCGAGCGGCATAGGGCAGGCAGCCGCCCGTTTGCTGGCGGAAGAAGGAGTCCACGTCGTGCTTGCAGCGCGGCGACGTGACCTACTTGATGCGCTGGCGCAGGAGCTTGGTGCTTCGGCAACCATCGTGCAGACCGATGTTACCGACGGCAGCCAGGTGCAGGCGCTGTTCGAGCTGGTGCGGGAACGCTTTGGCGGACTGGATCTACTGTTCAACAATGCCGGCCTGGGCATCAGCGCACCTTTCGCAGACAGCACGCGGGACCAATGGAAGACAATGATCGATGTGAACCTGTACGGGGTGTTCAACTGCACGCATGCGGCCATTGCGCTCATGCGCGGACGCCCAGGCGCGATGATCTCGTCTGTCTCCAGTGTGGGCGGGCGGTATGGCGTTGAGAACTGGTCCGTTTACAGTGCCACCAAATATGCTGTTGTAGGCTTTCATGACGCCTTACGTAAGGAACTGGGACCAGACGGAATTCGCGTATCGGTGATCGAACCTGGAGCCGTCTGGACCGAGTTTGGCCATAACGTCAGTGTCACGCTCAATGAGCGGCGTGAGAAGCTCAATGCCCTGAGCGCTCAGGACGTTGCTCAAGCACTCGTCTATGCGTTCGCGCAGCCGGCCAACGTACTTATAGAAGAAATCTTGATGCGGCCAGTCCTTCAACTCGCCCCTTAACGCATTAATTGCGCGTTTCTTTCTCCGCGGCCCTTGTTGCTAGTAATGGCTGCTATGGATCGATTGCTGTCACCCAGGATTGTCGGTCGTTTTGGGAAGAACACAGGATTCGGAAAAAATCGGGCGCTAAGGTAACTGTCAAGTTCCGTTCGGTCATAAACCCGTTTGGCAAATAAATCGGGCTTTTTCTGCTACCACTCTTTGAGCGCTTGTATCGGCGTGTTGCCATCGATGGCGCGTTGCGGAATATGGTGGTTGTACAGCTTCCAGTAATTCTGTAGCGTGGCTTCAAGTTGTTCGGCCGCGCTGGCGAAATGAGTCTGTCTGATCAACTCGCTGATGCGGCCATTGAAACGCTCGACCATGCCGTTTGTTTGTGGATGCCGGGGCGGCGCCTGGTGCTCCACGGCGATGCTGGCACAGGCAAGATCGAAGGCAGGCTTGCCGGTCGGCTTCTTGTTTTTGGACGTGAATCGGTCGGTAAATTGCGATCCGTTGTCAGTGAGTATCTTGGTGATCTTGACGGGCGAGGCAAGCTTGAGCCGGCGCAGGAAATCGACGCTGCTCACGTCGGTCATGTCGGCGTAAGTATGCAGAAATACCCAGCGGGTGGCGCGGTCGATAGCGACGAATAAATAACGACGCGACGATTCGTCGGCCATCTGCGGCAAGTACTTGATGTCGATGTGAATGAAGCCCGGCACGTAGCTCTTGAAAGTCTTTTTCGGTGGCGCCGTTTCTCCCTCTGCTTTCGGGATGACATCGGCCAATTTCGACATGTCGTGGCGTTTCAACAGGCGCGCCACGCCCGAGCGCGACACCTCGGAATTGATATATTGTTTGGTGATGTACAGCAAGTCGTCGAGCGGCAGGTGGGTATTCTGGCCGATCGTGACCACCGATTCTGGTCTATCGTGACCGACCATTCTGGCGCATCGTGACCGCTCATTCCGGTCTATCGTGACCGATTTCAAGCCCGACCAGAATCGGCGGTCACGATAGCAGAATCATCGGTCACGATACCGGAATGGTGTCGTACAGCACCGTGATGATGTTACGCATAGAGCAACCGAACGGGTACGCTTCCAGTTTGTCTGGAGACAACGTGCCCGTACAAAGGATCACTATGCGTAAGATAAAAGACGTATTACGTTTAAAACTGGATGCCAAACTATCGCACCAGCAGATTGCCGCAGCACTGGGGATTTCAAAAGGAGTCGTCACCAAGTATGTCGGCCTGGCCGCCGTTGCCGGTTTGGACTGGTCGGCGGTGCAAGATGTAGACGACACCGAGTTGGCGCACCGGCTTTTGGTCACGCCAGAACGGACCCGAGACCATGTCCAGCCAGATTACGCCAGGCTGCATCACGAACTGCGGCGCAAGGGGATGACGCTGATGTTGCTATGGGAAGAGTATCGTGCCGATTATGCCCAGCACCAGACCTATGCCTACTCACAGTTCTGCGTGAATTACCGGCAGTTTGCCAAACAGCTCAAACGCTCTATGCGCCAGATTCACCGGGCTGGCGAGAAACTGTTCATTGATTATGCTGGTCCGACTATCGGTCTCACTGATGGTAGCCGTGCCCACATCTTCGTCGCTGCTCTGGGCGCATCGAGCTACACCTATGCCTGTGCTACGCCGCGTGAGACGATGGCCGACTGGCTCACTTCGACAGCGCGTGCGCTGCGCTTCTTCGGCGGGGTACCGCAGTTGATTGTTCCCGATAATCCGAAGGCTATGATCGCCGACGCCAATCGCTACGAACCACGCAGTAACGACACCGTACGCGATTTTGCGCGCCACTACGGCACCTCCATCTTGCCAGCCCGTCCGCGTCATCCTCAGGATAAAGCGAAGGCCGAATCAGCAGTGCAGATCGTCGAGCGCTGGATCATGGCGCGTCTGCGACATCAGCAATTTAGCAGCGTCCACGAGGTCGATGTCGCCATCGCACCGCTGCTGAGCGTACTTAACGATAAGCCGTTTCAGAAGCTACCCGGTAGTCGCGCCAGTGCGTTTGCCCAACTCGATGTCCCGGCGCTACGGCCTTTGCCATTGCAATGTTATGAGATGGCGCATTTCAAGACTGTCAGGGTGCATAACGATTACCACGTTGAGATCGGCCGCCATCACTACAGTGTGCCGCAAGCCCTGGTCGGTCAGGTGCTGGAAGCCCGGATGACAGCGACGACAGTGGAAATCCTGCATCGCGGTCAACGTGTCGCCAGTCATCCGCGCAACAGTGGCGAAGGCGGGTTCACCACCGACACCCTGCATATGCCGGTGGCGCATCGTGCGCAATTGGAATGGACGCCACAGCGACTGATTCACTGGGGACAGACCATCGGTACGGCGACAGCGGAGGCGGTGACGCGTCTGATGGCCGAGAACAGACATCCCGAGCACGGCTACCGTGCCTGTCTTGGTCTGCTGTCATTGGCCAAGCGCTACGGCAAGCCACGTCTTGAAGCAGGATGCATGCTGGCCTTACAGCTCGGTGCCTGCCAATACCGCCACGTCCGTGACATTCTCAAAAATAACCGTGATCGCACACCGTGTGCCCCAGTTGGCGATTGGGTCAGTCCTGACCATGCCCATGTGCGTGGCCCTGATTACTATCAATGAGGATGTCAACGATGATGATGCATACCACTCTGGCCCAATTGCGGACCTTAAAACTCGATGGCTTAGCGACCGGACTGGAGGAACAATTGACGCAGGCCAGTATGGCGGCGATGAGTTTCGAGGAACGTCTGGCACTCTTGGTTGATCGCGAAGTCCATTGCCGCAATGACCGCAAGCTCCTGCGCCTGCTTAAGAACGCCCACCTGAAATACGCACAAGCGGCGATTGAAGACATTGATGCCCGCTCGGGGCGTGGCATCGACCGCCGTGAAGTGATGAGTCTGGCGCTGGGAGATTGGGTCAGTGCTGGCCACAGCATTCTCATTACCGGACCGACCGGTGCTGGCAAATCGTGGCTGGCCTGCGCACTGGCACAGTACGCCTGTCGGCGCGGATACTCTGCTGTTTAT
This sequence comes from Glaciimonas sp. CA11.2, assembly GCF_034314045.1. NCBI lineage: Bacteria > Pseudomonadati > Pseudomonadota > Betaproteobacteria > Burkholderiales > Oxalobacteraceae > Glaciimonas > Glaciimonas sp. CA11.2. Next base: position 115,050 of record NZ_JAVIWL010000002.1, read on the forward strand.
CAACGCGTACCCCGTCTACAGGAAGAACTACGCATCCGGCACGGCAGCGGCAGCTTTGGGAAATGGCTGCTCCAACTCGCCAAGATCGATGTCTTGGTACTTGATGACTGGGGCATGGGCGCGATCGACAGCACGACCCGTTCCGACTTGCTGGAGATGATTGACGACCGGGCGGCAAACAGAGCGACGATTATTACCAGTCAACTTCCTGTTGACCATTGGCATGCCTGGATTGGCGACGCCACTATTGCCGACGCCATCCTGGACCGCATTCTGCAGCGCAATCATCGGCTGACACTGACCGGCGATTCACTGCGTGGCGCAGAACGACCTAAAACCAGCAAAAAGGAGAAAACTATCGACCCATCGTGACCGCAGACATTACAATTTAACCGCGTAACAACATCGCAGGCGCAGCGGTCACGATCGGCCAGAATGAGCGGTCACGTTGACCAGAATACGCAGCAGGTACAGCTTCCAAACTGACGCTATCTTACGTCGCCTGTGGAAGACGAAATTTCAGGGGAAGCTCAATTCGCAGTTATCTCTGGTTTGAGTGGCCGTCAGTCGCAGTTAATTCCGGTCGAAAAAGCCACTGAATGCAGGTCGAAGCGTTTTTGGATGCAGGTCGTTGATATGGCTTCTCGAACGCGCAGGGCACTCATTGCGTTTCGAGATCCTTCGCCGATCCGCTCGGATCATTTTCCTTGGGGACTATCCAACTCCGGCACACCGCTGTTGCGGTCGGCATAGGCAGCCTGGAAGCTGGGCCGGAGCTGCCAGCGCCGCCAGAACGCATCCAGATGCTCGAAGCGCTCGTCCAACGGGATTGCGTTGACCGGAAACTTGGAAAAGGCGATCGCGGTTGCGAGCGTGATGTCTGAGAAGGTAGGCTCGTCCCCGCCGAGGAGCCAGTCGCGTCCGTCCGACAGATGCCGGTTGACCAGAGCCGAATGCACCAGTGCCTCCTTTCGGCAATGCTCGCCCCAGGCGTGATTGGTGGTCAGCTCAAGCTTCGGGCCGAGCCCGTTATGCAGGACATGGAACGCCGTGACGATGCGATAGTGGATATGCACCCAAATGCGGTTGTCCCACATGTTGTCGAGACCCTGCTGCAGCGGGTTCTCACCCATGATCTTGCGCCCCGGGTAGGCTTGGTCGAGATACCGGACGATAGCGGCGGTCTCGGAAATAAAGCTGCCGTCGGCCAGTTCAAGAGTGGGTGTCTCGCCCCACGGATTCATCTTCAGGTGCGGCCATTGCCGCTGTTCACCGCCCGGCGACATATCGTAGATGCGTTCCTCGAACTGATCGGCAATGCCCTTTTCGTGCATGAACAGGCGCAGGCGCTGCGGGTTGGGAAACGCCGAAGGCGAGGTGAAAAGGCGCAGTTTGCTTGTCATGAAGGTGTTCCCCTATGGTTGGAGCAGATAGTGTGGCGAGCCTCGGCGAAGCACCCCGGTTGGCTTGCAATCGGTCTTTTGCGCAAGCAATGGCCGTAGTATATTAACTTGGTTGCCGCCGATAAATGGGGTTAAAATCAATTCATTTATTACATTTGAGAACAAGCGATGGCGGGTGTTGATTCGATGCAGCTCGGAAGCATCGAGCAATTTTGCAAAGCAGCAGAGTTGGGCAGTTTCACTGCGGCAGCCGAGGTCTTCGGCGTCACACCGGCGGCCGTCAGCAGATCCATCGGCAGGCTCGAACAACGCCTGGGAGTGCGCCTGTTCTCCCGCACAACTCGCAGCGTCAAGGTCACAAACGAAGGGGAGCTTTTTTGGAAGGAGTGCCAGTTGGCTCTGGGCCAGATCGCCGAAGCCGAACGCGCCATCACCGGCGGGCAAACAGTGCCCAGCGGGCTGCTGCGTATCAGTGTCAGTACCGCCTACGGAACGCATCGATTGCTACCCCTGATGCCCAAATTCACCGAGGCGTACCCGCAGATCGAAATAGAGCTGAGCATCTCGGACCGGATCGTCGATTTTGTCGAGGAAGGATTCGATCTTGCCATACGGGTAGGCATTCAGCGAGACTCGCGGCTGGTTGCATACAAGCTCGAGGACGCGTTTTTGGGCGTCTTCGGCACACCGGAATATCTGATGAAAAAGGGCACGCCACTTTCACTTGACGACCTTCAGGCTCACGATTGCATTCAGTACGTATCACCGAATACCGGGCGTCCGATGTCATGGTTGTTCAAGAGCAAAAAAGGGGGAGAGATCGATCATCCGATTCAGAGCCGGATGCGCATACTCAACGATGCGCTCGGTTGCGTCGCATGGCTCAATGCCGGGGGCGGCCTATACCAGACCTACCACTTCGCGGCCGCCGGCGCCGTGAAGCGTGGAGACCTCGTGGAAGTTCTTCACGATCTTGCCGGGCGCTCCCGGCCGTTCTCCATTTTATATCCACAGAACCGGCATCTATCGGCGAAGGTACGCGCATTGATTGATTTCTTGCGGTCTACCTTGAGTGTACAGCCAGCTCAATAGTCGGAAATCCTGGGACTGTACGCTCGTGCTCACGAAACGCCCCCGATGACCTCGTCAAAAACGTCATGATCATCCTTGCCGATAAACACAATGGGGGGTGTTGATCCGTGAGGGCCATTGTCAAAACGGTTTTCACTTTGCCATGGTCGATGACGGCACCGAGGCGATTGTCTTGATTACCTTGAAACCAATGGCCACGCCTGGCCAGATCAGATCCCCCTTTACCTTGCCAAGTGCGAACGAAAACGCAGTCGCAATAAGCGCACTCAGCTTTTAAGTCAGGCCTCGCAGTCCTGTTGGAAACCGGCCGTTTTCCAACACCCATTAAAGTAATTCGACTATACTGTTGAAAAATTAGCCTTTAAACAAAATCACATGTCAATTTATATTGACTACATTTTTCAACATGTAAACGGAGCGGATCATGGCAGTTTTTGGATACGGGCGTGTTTCGACAGCGGAGCAGACCACAGACAACCAACGGCTTGAAATTGAGCGCGCAGGATACGCGGTTGAATACTGGTATGCCGACACGGTGAGCGGCAAGGCCCACGCCGCCCAGCGCAAGCAGTTCAGTGTCCTGCTGGGCAAGTTGCGGGCATTGGATACGGTCGTTGTGTCCAAGCTCGATCGACTCGGACGTGATGCGCCGGATGTGCTGTCGACGATCAAGTCACTGGCCGCGCTCGGCGTCGAGGTCGTTGTTCTCCAGCTCGGCAAACTCGATCTGGCATCCACTCCAGGTAAGTTGATGCTGGCCATGTTGGCGGCGATAGCGCAGATGGAGCGCGATCTCATCGTTGAGCGAACACAGGCGGGGTTGGCTCGCGCCAAGGCCGAGGGGAAGGTACTCGGCAGGCCGGCCAAAACAACGCCAGAGCAGCGCAAAGCGATGATAGCTGCCTACCAGAAGAAGACAAGCGTCAGCGCCCTGGCGCGACAGTACAAAATTTCTCGGGCGACAGTGCTCACCGTCGTCAAATGATCACCGGCGCAGCTGCCCGGAAAATCTTAGCGATTTTTTTAGTTTCATGAACTGCCTCCAGTACTCGCCTCCTAACTAAACTATAGAGAACTATAAAAAACTATAATCGACTATAATTTAGACTGTTCAGACACGTTTTGAAAGCTATCATGAGCAGCACGCCCATCTTTCACCGCACTATCCTGGCAGAAAACATTGCAAAACGCACGCTGTCACCCAAGGGGGCGTCGGGCGTCTTTATCTCGGCGCCGCGTCGTACTGGAAAAAGCACGCTGATCAACGAAGACATCATCCCTTTTTTGAAAAGTCAGGGCGCAGAGGTCATCTACGTCGATCTCTGGAGCGATCGTAGCCGCGACCCCGGCGATTTGATTTCGGAAGCGGTCCGCGATCATCTGCAAAAAAGGGAAGGAACCCTGTTGCAATGGGCTCGTCGCGGCGGCCTGGACAAAGTCAACGTCGCTGGAATTCAGCTCGACATAGGGAAAGTTGGCATCGGATCTGGCAAGACCATTGCCAAGGCGCTAGCTGAACTATCGGATGCGACCAAGGCGATGATTGTGCTGGTCATCGATGAGGCACAACACGCGATCACCACGGATGCCGGCGCCTCCGCACTGTTCGCTCTCAAGGCAGCGCGCGACCAGCTCAACGGCTCAAATCATTACGGATTCCGGCTCATTGCGACAGGATCCAACAGGGACAAACTGAGTTTGCTCGTACAAGGAAAAGACCAGGCATTTCTTAGCGCCGTGTTGCTCGATCTTGAGCCCCTGGGCGACGACTACCTTGCATGGGAAATTGATCAATATGACGGTGAGGTAAAACCATCCTTGGATGTGCTGCGCGCCGCATTCATCGCCGCTGGCCACAAGCCAGAATCCCTGCGTAAGGCCCTCGATGACCTGGCGTTTCGTTTTGACGTAACGGCAGAGAATGTCGATACCGTGTTTCAGGAAGTGCTTAACAAGATCATGGTGGACGCAAAACAAGGCTTCATGCGCGAAGTGAATGGGCTGCCCCCGTTGCAGGCAGCCGTGCTGACTGTGATGGCGATCACCGGTCATGATTTCGCACCGTTCCGAACGAATACTTACGAGATGTACAAGGACGCCTGCGCAAGATTAACAAACGCAGCGGTAACGATCGAGGATTCTTCCATCCAGTACGCGCTCGAAGCCTTGCGCACCAAGTCATTGGTATGGAAAAGTTCGCGCGGCGTCTACGCCATTGAAGACTCCCAACACGCCACTTGGCTCAAAGAAGAATAATTGCTCAAGTGACTTCCCAAGGAAGAAAAATTTGATAACGATATGATGTTGCGGAGTTGCGGATAGTCTGGACGTGGCCCGAACTTCGCGCCGCGCGCCTTGGCCGCCACGCGGCCGCTTCTGGTGCGGTCGATGATCAGGATACGCTCGAATTCAGCGATGCGGCGAACACGGTCAACACCATGTGCCCAGCTGGCGGCTGCGTATCGGCCCACGGCTCGGCCAGGCTTTCTCATGCATACTCTGCTTTCAAGTAGCGTACTTCCACGCGCGCTGCTATCGCTGGTCATAACGAATATGGAATAAAGCATCAGCATGTTGGCAATTCAAAACATCAACCTGATCTCCCTGCTTGACACGCTGGTGAGCCTGAGCACCGCCTTTGTGCTGGGTGGACTGATCGGTTTCGAACGGCAGTACCGGCAGCGCACCGCAGGTCTGCGCACCAATGTCCTGGTGGCGGTCGGTGCCGCCGTGTTCGTGGACATGGCCAACCGGTTGGGTGGCGCTGAAGGCGCTGTGCATGTGATGGCCTATGTCGTGTCCGGCATCGGTTTTCTTGGCGCGGGCGTCATCATGCGCGAAGAAGGCAATGTGCGCGGCATCAACACGGCCGCGACGCTGTGGGGTTCGGCGGCCGTTGGCGCCGCTGCCGGTGCGGACTTGATACTCGAAGCGGTGATCGCCACGCTGTTTGTGCTGGCTGCCAATACCTTGCTGCGCCCGATCGTGAATGCGATCAACCGCAAGCCGCTCGATCTGGCCTCGGTCGAAGTGACCAATACCGTCTATGTCATCGCCGACCGCAGCCATCAGAAAGCGGTGATGACGCTGCTGGAACAGGAACTCGAGCGCAGCAACTATCCGACCCGCGACCTCGATCTTCACGCCTTCGGACATGACGAGGTGGAGATCGAAGCGACGCTGGCCGCGACCTCGGTGGATGGCGACGAACTCGATGCACTGACGCAGCGATTGGCAGCGTTGCCGGCGGTTCGGCAGGCGTTCTGGAGTCCGAGTACGACCGAGTGAAGTCAGCTGCATATCAAACCAACGTCAGGCATGACAATAAGACAAGCTACTCCTGTTATCATCAAAAAATGGTCCATCAAGGCCTCGCCAGCGGCGAGAACAGCCGTCAACGCGAGCCCCTATGACTCCGAAACCATGTCACCGTGATGCCCTACCCAATCATGGACCAGGCGGCAGGTATTCCGGGGGACGATTAGCTAATTTCACCAAAGCATAGCTCCATGATAAAAATGAAAATCGTTGTCACAAAAGTGTTTCTATCATGCATCGGTTTAACTATCTATACGGCAGCGCAGGCTGTGGATGTGTCAGAAGCAGTATCTGAAAATTTAAAAAAAATAGATTTTAAAATTACACCGTCTTATTATCAATCATCCGATAGAAATGATGCCACCGATATTAACCTCCGTGTCAGTCGCGGTGAACATACTGGATGGATTGGGCGGTATGGCAATTCGAATGGTTTTGTTCAGGATCGGATTGGTTACAGCAACAACCACGACTTTGGTCTTGTTCGTTTGGTTTCTTCAGTAGAGTATGGCGGTGGGGGATACGCAGGCGTTTCCGCATCAACAGAAATCGGAGGCGATACTTTTGCGATTCTTGGAATTGACAGAACTAATTTACGTCCTTTTTATAATCTCGGTTTCGATCCTAGCGATGCAATTGATTTAGGCATCGGTACGCGTGCTCTTTCCAATATAGAAATTTCATTGCTGCATATTCGGGAAAATCGCTTGGATACTCAAAGAAAAGCAACGCATTTCGTATGGCGCTATAAACCGTCCGATCTGCAACGGATTACAATTGACACCTCGTATAAAAGTGGGTTTTCTGATGACGGATTTTTCGTCAGAGGCTATGCCATTTCAGTCACCTATGACTATGACCAATACTTTGTTCGACTGGCACGCGATCAATATGTTAATTTCAGTGCAAATAATTTAAATCGGCTTTCTCTTGGCGTACGTTTTTAGTTAAATAATTAACGAAAATTTTCTGAAGATAAATTCATGGAGCCAGCAGCAAGTCTGATCGCATCTATCTTCTTCGCATAATTTTATCAATTTAGGGCAGTATTTTACATTATCAGCATAATGTCTGATTTATGGTTGAGGTCAGGCATCTTGAGGGAGCTATCTACGCCATGACGACATAGTTTTCCGTACACTTTATAGGCCTTTGCGAGTAAGCTTTCGATGTCATCTGCTGATCTGTCGGGAAACACTTGTTTCACGACAGGCGGCAACCGGCCAGGAGCGGACGGTCGCAAGCGAACAATAATCAGGTTCAATATGGATGAATTGCCAAGCGCAGGAACAGCCCACAACGACGCAGTACGAAAAAAAATCGACGCCGCTGTCGCTGCTAGAAACTTGGGGTGCGTTTCAAACAACACTCGTTGGGATGAGCTAATCAATCATTTCCGTAGTCTGACGGGATGGCGTCCGTCTTACCGATCCAAATAAGTAACAGGGTATATCTCTGGATGGGACGTTGAGTGGTTTTACCATTTGCCCTTTCCGTTCGCGTCAGTCGAGTGGTTTGATATCGGCTTGTGGGAGGGCGTTCCCGCAAAAGGCAGACTGCTTGCGCCTACAACGATCGACCATACGGACGAAATTTCGAAGGTCGTCGAACAGATCGGTTTCGAATTTGAAGTGCGCGGCGACGTTCTTAGAATTTGGGGATACATGCCTAAATCTTACGAGGATTTTCCGCCTCCCTGAATCGATTGGCGAAGGTCTGCTGTGGGGGCGTTTGCTGACACTCCGGCAAATTTGGCGCCTGGTGAGCACAAGTGTTGGGCCATCGCTGTCAAACTCTGCCTAAAAACCCTTAGCGTACTATTTTTTCCGAATTCTGTGGGCTCCCCTACAGGGTGCGAAGTTTGATGCGTATGGCGGCCTTGAAGCCCGTCTGGAAGCGCAAATTCGTTCACACGACAGACAGCAAGAACGACTTGCCGATCGCCGCCAATGTGCTCAATCGGCAGTTCAATCCGACCGCGCCGAATCTGGCTTACGTCAGCGACATCACTTACATCCGTACCGGCGCGGGGTGGTTGTACCTCGCCACCGTGCTGGACCTGTATGCACGCAAGGTGGTCGGCTGGGCCATGGCACCGAGCATGCCCGCTAAACTGGTCTGCGATGCGTTGAGCATGGCCATACAGCGGCGGCCGGCGCCAGGTCTGATCGTCCATTCGGACCGAGGCAGCCAATATACAAGCGAGCTTTACCAGGATCTTCTGTCGCAAAACGGCTTCGTCTGCAGCATGAGTCGTAAGGGAAATTGTTGGGATAATGCCGTGGCGGAACGTTTCTTCTTGAATCTCAAGATGGAGCGCGTCTGGCAGCGCCAATATGCCAATTACGCCGAGGCCAAGGCTGACATCACCGACTACATCGTCGGCTTCTATAACTGCAAGCGCATCAATTCAGCATTGGGCAATCTGTCGCCCTCCGTCTACGAACGGAAAATGGCAGCACGTGAACCTATCGTTGTGTCCGAAATTACTTGACCACAGCAACATGCATGTTCAATGGCCGCAATGGGGCGTTACCTATCTGG